>JBDTUW010000298.1:0-5843 GCA_040007555.1 Acidobacteriota bacterium
GATCCACGGTCGGATAATGTCGAAAAGAGATTTCTTAATGCGCGCCAAAATGGGCCGGACGCCGTGAGCCGACGACGGACTTTTTAAACCTCTGCGTTTCGCGCTGCCACCGATTATTCGCATAATAAGGAGCTAATTATAAGAGATTTAAAAGGACGGGATCGTGAAACGCACCGTATTTCTTTTCGGGCTGGCAGTATTGTTGATCGGGCTCTTCTTTGCCTATTACGGTGCCGGAGACGTGGCGCAGAAATCACTTGACCTGGGCTTGATTCAATCGGGGCGCGAGTGGTCGGCGGGGGTGTCTGGTTCAGGGTACGGCGGGGACGTGAATATCACTGACACGCGGGCGGCGCTTGCCTATCTGCCGCTGGGCACACTTTACTTTCTGTTTGCGCCCTTTCCGTGGATGATTCGCAATCTCAACCACGTCCTGATCCTTCCGGAAATGATCCTCTGGTGGCTGGCTTCGCCGTTTCTCTTCAGAGGCTTTTGGATTGCGTTGCGTCGTCGCCTTCGCTCTTCGATGGCAATCCTCATGTTTACCTTCGGCTTAAGCTTTGCTTACGCGCTTTACCTGACCAATTTCGGCACAGCGCATAGAATGCGGGTTCAGGTGCTCGGCTTCTTTATTATCTTTGTGAGCATTGGTTGGGAATCGTGGCGTCTGTCGAGGGCGAAGGTTCACGCTCTCAATCCGATGTACCGTATTGGCTATCAACCCTCCCCACGTGCCCCTCTCACCGCGGTCATCCGAAGGCCGCTTCAGTAGGAATCACAACAACCTGACATGTGTGGTATTGCAGGAATCATCAGCGAGCGGGCCGGTGACGATGGACAGGCACGCATCGTCCCGATGATCGATGCATTGGCGCATCGTGGCCCGGACGCCTCGGGGGTCTGGTCCGACAGCCACTGCACTCTCGGCCATCGCCGTCTGGCAATCATCGATCTCTCCCCAGCCGGACGGCAGCCTCTGACCAACGAAGATGACACCATCTGGATTACCTTCAATGGAGAGATCTACAACTTCCAGGCGCTCCGTGATGACCTCGAGAGTCGCGGTCATACCTTTCGCACCAGAACCGATACCGAAGCGATCGTTCACGCCTACGAAGAGTGGGGTACCGATTGCGTCAAACACCTCCGCGGGATGTTCGCGTTTGGTATCTGGGACCAGCCTAAACGACGGCTCTTTCTGGCACGAGACCGTGTAGGCAAGAAGCCCCTTTTCTATGCCCGCTCCAACGGACGGTTTCTTTTCGCGTCCGAGTTGCAGGGATTGCTTGCGAACAGGAACCTGCCACGCGAGGTGGATCGTGAGGCGATCGATTCATATCTTTCGTGGGGATACATTCCAGCCCCGAAGACGGGTTTCCGCGGGATTCGCAAGCTCCCTCCAGCACACTGGCTAACTTTTGAAGAAACTCCGAACGGATGGGTCGAGAAGGTTGAGCGGTACTGGTCGCTCGAGTATCAGCCGAAACAGGTGCTTCGCGAAGAGGAAGCGGTAGAGGCGCTTCGTGAGAAGCTCAAGGAAGCGGTACGGCTGCGGATGATCAGCGATGTTCCGCTTGGTGCCTTTCTGTCCGGCGGAATCGATTCGAGCATCGTCGTGGGATTGATGGCGCAGTTGTCGGATCGGCCGGTAAAGACTTTCTCGATTGGATTCAAGCAGGCGGAATGGGACGAGACCGCTCACGCCGAGCGGATAGCCAAGCTGTGGGGCACCGATCATCATCAGTATGTGGTTGAGCCAAAGGCTCTGGAGATTCTGCCGCTTCTTGTCAGGCACTACGGTGAGCCGTACGCGGACTCATCGGCGGTGCCAACGTTTTATGTTTCGCAATTGACGCGCGCCGAGGTAACGGTAGCGCTCAATGGCGACGGCGGCGATGAGAGCTTTGCCGGCTACGAGCGCTATCTGGGAAACAGACTGGCCGAGCGTGTGCGGTCAGTGCCGGGGAGTGGTTGGATCGCGAAAGAGCTGACGCGTCTTCTACCCGCATCCTCCCATCCGAAGAGTCGAACGACACAGGCCCGAAGGTTTCTCGCGGTGGCGACAGCAGCAATGCCCGAGAGATATGCCCGCTGGATTGGATACTTTGGACGCGAGGCGAAGGACGAGCTGCTGACGAATGAGTTTAAGGCGAGCCTGAATGGGTCGGACCCGGAAGGCTGGATGGCGGCGCTTTTTGCTGCGGCCGAAGGGTGCGACCCCGTCGACGCGGCGATGGCTGTCGATATCGAGTCGTATCTGCCATATGACCTCCTGGTAAAGGTAGACATCACTTCGATGGCGAACAGCCTTGAGGCGCGCTCACCTTTTCTGGATCACGAAGTGATGGAGTTTGCGGCGCGGTTGCCGGTCAATCTGAAGCTGCGTGGACGCGAGTCGAAGTATTTGCTCAAGCGAGCATTTCGAGACCTGTTGCCGGTTGAGAATGTCGCGCGGCGGAAGATGGGTTTCGGTGTCCCCGTAGGTGAGTGGTTCCGAAATGAGTTGCGTGAGTTGTTGCGGGATGCGCTGCTATCGGATGAGGCGGCGGCGCGGGGATACTTTGATCGGGAGGCGGTGGCAAAGCTCGTGAATGAGCATCTCGAAGGCAAAGTGGATTACTCCGGGAAGCTGTGGAATCTGATGATGCTGGAATTGTGGCACCGGGAGTTCTCACCTCGATGAAGGAGATTGACGCAGAGACGCGGAGAAGCGGAGGGGCAGAGGCGACTGAGTCCCCTGCGCCTCTCGTTCCTCCGCGCCACTGCGTGACGCGAGTGGTTCGCATCATTGATCGTCTCAATATCGGCGGGCCGTCAAAGCATGTCACGTGGCTCACGGCGGGGCTCGATCCGGCGCGGTTCGCTACCACGCTCATCACCGGAACGGTGCCTGCCGGTGAGGGTGATATGAGCTACTTCGCTCATCAGGCAGGTGTCAATCCGATCGTCATTCCGGAGATGAGCCGTGAAATCGGCCCGCGCGATCTGATCGTCATCGCCAAGCTGCTGCGCGAACTGTGGCGCATCAAACCGCAGATCATTCATACGCACAAAGCAAAGGCCGGCGCCGTCGGGCGTGCTGCCGCCTTTATTTACCGCCTCTTCCATCCCGGGAAATGCAGCGTAGTTCATACCTATCACGGACACATCTTTCACAGTTATTACAGCCCCGCAAAGACGAAGCTGTTTGTCCTTATCGAGCGGTTGCTGGCGCGGTTGGCTACTGATCGGATCATCACGATCAGTGAGCAGCAGCGGCGGGAGATCAATGGAGAGTTTGGTGTCGGCAGACCGGATCAGCTTCGCGTCATTCCGCTGGGTATCGACTTTGCGGAATCTCCTCCGGGTAGGGGTGAATTGCGGGCGGAGTTTGGTCTTGAGAAGGATGATTTGCTGATCGGGATAGTTGGGCGGCTTTGCGAAGTGAAGAACCACGAGATGTTTCTTGCGGCGGCCGCGCTGCTGCTGAAAGAGATCGATGTCTCGACAAGGAGGCCATGGTTCGTCATTATTGGAGATGGGCATCTTCGGGAACCCCTGGAGCAGCAGGCGAAGGAGCTGGGGATTTCGGAGCTGGTGATATTCACCGGGTTTCGACGCGATGCGAACGCGCTCTACGACGAGCTGGATATCGTCGCGCTGACGTCACTCAACGAAGGCACGCCATTGACGGTCATCGAAGGGATGAGCCGTGGACGGGCCGTGGCGGCGACGGAGGTTGGCGGGGTGATCGATCTGCTGGGGCAGGAGCGCGAAACGGCTCAGGGGATGAAGATCTGGGACAACGGGGTAACGGTCCCGAGCGGGGATGAGGGGGCGTTTGCGCGGGGTCTGCGGTATTTGATCGAGCGGCCTGAGTTGCGGGCGGCGATGGGTACTCGGGGTCAGACATTTGTGCAGGCGCGGATGTCGAAGGAGCGATTGGTGCGTGAGATCGAGGATCTCTATTCGGAACTGCTCATCGCCTCTGCGTTGAGAAATGGATTTGAGGAGGTTTGACGAATGCGTTTTCTAATTACTGGCGGCGCCGGATTCATCGGCTCGCACCTGTCTGAGAGACTGCTGGCGCGTGGTGATGAAGTACACATCATCGATGACCTCTCCACTGGTTCGATCGAGAACATCCTGCCATACAAGGCAAATCCGAATTTTCATTACCACATCGATAGCGTCACGCATCATCGCGTCACCGCCGAGCTTGTCGACCTCTGCGATGTTATCTTCCACCTCGCGGCCGCCGTCGGCGTCAAACTGATCGTTGAGAGCCCGGTCCGGACCATCGAAACCAACATCCGCGGGACCGAGGTAGTCCTCGAGCTCGCCGCCAAGAAATGCAAACGCGTACTCATCACCTCCACCTCGGAAGTTTACGGCAAACGCGATCGAGTACCCTTTGGCGAGAATGATGATCTGGTTATGGGGCCTACCAACAAGGGGCGTTGGGCGTATGCGTGTTCCAAGGCGATCGATGAATTCCTTGCCATCGCTTATTGGAAGGAAAAGAAGGTCCCGACCGTCATTGCGCGTCTCTTCAATACCGTGGGGCCGCGACAGACCGGCCGGTACGGGATGGTGATTCCGAATTTTGTTCGTCAGGCGCTGACCGGTGAAGACATCACGGTGTATGGAGACGGATCGCAGACGCGGTGCTTTACGCATGTCTCGGATGCGGTCGGTGCGCTCATCGGGCTAGCGGAGCATCCAACGGCGGTCGGTGAAGTGTATAACATTGGAAGCACGCAGGAAGTGACCATGCTCGAGCTGGCCGACCGGATCAAACAGTTGACCGGATCGACCTCGAAGGTTCAGCTGGTGCCGTATCACGTGGCTTATGAAGAGGGCTTTGAGGACATGATGCGGCGAGTTCCGGATCTTACCAAGATCCACGGGTTGCTCGGATATACGCCGCGATTTTCACTCGATCAGATACTGGAGAGTGTGATAGCGTACGAGCGATCAAGAATGCCCCGTGATCGCGTTTCAACTGCGCCCCCCGTCGCGTAATCCTGAAACGCGCTGCTTTCGTCACCCGAGAGGTGCTGCAGCTTTCTCGCCTGAGAAGGAGTCCGACAACAAGGGGCAAGAGGCGTCATGCGTCAGTTAGCCTTTGGAAGCCTGCTCACGCTTGCGGTCAGCCTCGGGCTCACCCCAGTCGTCCGCAATTTAGCCATGCGCCGCGGTATCGTCGCAGCGCCGCGCGGTGATCGCTGGCATTCGCGTACAACCGCTCTCATGGGCGGGATCGCGATTTACTGCGCATTCCTCGCTGGTTTCCTCGCCTATTGGCCGAGCCTTCCCGGTGGTGCCCGCCTAGTTCTTGCCGGTGGAACAGTTCTCTTTGTACTCGGTGTCATCGATGACTTCATCAGCGTCAAGCCTCCGGTCAAGCTTGTAGTCCAACTTATCGTCGCCGCTGTGGTTGTGTACTTTGGGCGAAAGCTGCCGTGGACCGCTTCCAACGCGCTCAATACGTTCATCACCATCTTCTGGTTGGTGGGGATGACGAACGCCGTCAACCTTCTTGACAATATGGACGGTCTGGCAGCGGGAGTTGCAGTCATCGTCTGTGGATTCATGTCGCTCAATTTCACGCTCAATGGACAATCGACGGAGGCATTGCTCCCGGCGCTCCTCGGCGGGGCCGCGCTTGGTTTCTTCTTCTACAACATTAGTCCTGCGCTGATCTTCATGGGTGACTGCGGATCGATGTTTCTCGGTTTTACGCTTGGGGGTATGGCGCTACTGAGTACGTACGACAGGACGAGACATGTGAGCACGGTGCTGGTGACACCGGTGCTGATTATGCTCATCCCGATCTTTGATACGACGATTGTTACGATCTC
>JBDTUW010000299.1:0-5840 GCA_040007555.1 Acidobacteriota bacterium
GACCTTCTATCAGAAAGGTCTGAGCTACACCGACGCGGTTCATCCGGCGGTCATTGCTAAGGAACTAACTGATTTCATGTATCGCGGAAACCTTCCGCGGGAACAGACCACTTTTGTTTCCGGGGGCTACGGCATCGCGCGATACGTACGCCGCTACCTGCGCGGATATCGTCCCGGACAGATATTGAATGGCGCCTATCAGTATGGGGATATCGGCCCCGACGTCGGATATGCCTTCGGCGCAACGGTTGCAGTTCAACAGGGAGTGACCGTTCAGGCCGCTTACAAAGGTGCTCCGGTCATCTGTGTTACCGGCGATGCCGGTATTGGCTATACGATCATGGAGCTCGAGACGGCATCGAAGTATCGCTTGCCGTTGGTGGTCATCGTCTACAACAACAATGCGTGGGGAACGTGGAGCGGCAATAGCCGGAATCCGGTGACGCTGAGCCTGCATCTCTTCCAGGAGAATGTCCGGTACGATAAGGTCGCTGAGGGTCTTGGCGCTCACGGTGAGTATGTGACGCGACCCGGCGACTTCAAGGCGGCGCTCGAGCGGTGTTATCAGGTTGCGGCAAAGGAAAGCCGCCCATCGCTGATCAACTGTCAGGCGAAGCGCGAGTTTTGGGTCAAGCAACAGTACGAGCCGGGCTTCCTCGGGACGGTCGAGCCGGGTTGCATGTCATATAACCATTGAAAGCGGTCATCCGGCGAAGGTCCGCGGAAGTAATCAGGCATGGCTCGAGGGTCGTTGGCGGTGGTCCGCGAGAATCTCCAGAATTACGCTGATCGGGGCGTCTTTCGCGGCTTCAGTGAAGTAAGAAACGGGCAGTTTCGGTTTATCTGGGGAATTCATCGTGAGATGGAACTGATCCTTGATACGGAGCGGCAGAGCCTTCGGTTCAAACGATTGTTGCCGGGACTGCCAGCGAGCTCCGACCTTTACCGCGAATTAAAGCGTTTTGTTGCGGAGCGACAGGACCCGAAGTTGCCGCCACACCGGCGGATCGATCGCAGACGCGCTGAGGTGTCGTGTTCAAACCGCGGTGGTGGTGTCTCGATATCGTTGAAGGTCAAGAATAATCAGTACGCGTATGGGGTCAATCGGATCGTCAATCTGGTTCATGAATTGTTTGTGCATCTGAAGGATGTCCACCCCGGCTATTTGGCGGAGAATTTTGATGTACCTGAGGAATAGCCCGAGCCGCCTTCGACTGGCCGTGCTTGTATTGGTCTCGTCGGCGCTGGTGTGGGGGACGGGCAGCGAGGCGAAGCCGACGCCGACGCAGGGACCCCACAGAAATCCGGAGGCTCAAAAGCTGAAGAATCCGGAACCGGCAGGTGCGGAGACGGTGGAGGCTGGTCGAAAGTTGTTTCAGCGTTTCTGTGCATCCTGTCATGGCGCGGGAGCAAAGGGTGACGGAGGCATGGCGCTCTCGGGCGGTACGCCATCCGATCTGACCGACGAAGAGTGGGACTACGGTTCGACTGACGGCGAGATATTTGTCGCGATTCGAGACGGCGTCTCGAGCGATATGCTGGCCTACAAGGAGCGACTCAGCGAGAAGCAGACCTGGCAGGTGGTCACCTTTGTTCGGAGTCTTGGACCAAAGGCGAAAGCAGCGAAATGAGCTCCAGGCCCCCTGGAGAGTAATCAGAGAAGCTGATGGCGCGAGAGCTAATTGCCCGCCGCTTGTGCGATTGAAATCAAGATTGCGCAATTTGCCGAAATTGCGCCGGCGTTGTATCCGCGGTTGACGAAGTGCTGGTGTGCGCAATTCAGACAGATTGCGCTACTTCCTGCACCTTTTTCGGTGGTGTGTTGAGGAGGGTACTCATGAAACGAATTCCAGGCTTGTGTATGATTTGCGCATTGGTGGTGTTGGGTGCGTTGACTGGGCGCATCTCGCTTGCACCGAGCGGATCGGCGAGGGCAGCGGTGGTAACTTTTACAAAGGATGTGGCGCCGATCGTCCAAAAGAACTGCGTTGTCTGCCACCGGCCTGGCGAAGTCGCTCCGATGTCATTTCTCAGCTACAAGGAGGTGCGCCCGTGGGCGCGATCCATTCAGGAAAAGGTAGTCACAGGAGAGATGCCACCGTGGTTTGCGGATCCAAAGCACGGGGTGTTCGCCAATGATTCCCGACTTTCGCCGAGGGAGATCGAAACGATCTCGGCCTGGGTAGCCGATGGCGCGAAGGAAGGCGATCCGAAGGACATGCCGCCCAATCCAACCTTCACCGAAGGCTGGCAGGTTGGGAAGCCGGACGTCGTTCTGCCGATGACCACCGACTTCAATATTCCAACGGATGGCGTGATCCCGTACAAGTATTTCGCCGTGCCGACAAACTTCACTGAAGACAAATACGTCCAGTTTGCGGAGATTCGCTCGGGCGACCGTCAGCACGTGCATCACATCATTATCAGCGTCCGCTACCCCGGTTCCGTGCCGCTGCCGGCAGCCGGTGAGATTAAACCTGAACCGAGGAGGGCTGCGGGATCAGAGTCAGGTGCCGGAGGAGGTACAGCGGGTGCATCGAGTGGTGCGGGTGCAGGGGGTGCAGCGGGTGCCGCCGGTGCGCGCAGCCTCGAGGATTCGGACGGGCGCCTGGTGGGATGGGCACCCGGTGAGGCGCCACTTATTCTCCGCGATGGACAGGCTAAGCTCATCAAGGCGGGTTCCGTGCTCGTGTTCCAGGTGCACTACACCACCAACGGTGTCGCTGGAAAGGATCGTTCGAGTGTCGGGCTGGTCTTTTCGAAGGCGCCAATTGAGAAGCGTGTGATCACCGCCGGAGCCGCGTCACGCAACCTGGTGATCCCTCCGGGCGACCCGCACTACGAATCGACGGGAACCTTCACATTCAAAGAGGACAGTCATATCGACAGCCTTCACCCCCATATGCATGTTCGAGGGAAGGACTTTCTCTATCGACTGGTCTACCCTGACGGAACCTCAAAAATTCTCCTCTCCGTGCCACGGTATGACTTTGCGTGGCAGTTAACATACTTCCTCAAAGAGCCAATCGCGGCGCCAAAGAACAGCAAACTGGAAGTGATCGCGCATCACGACAACTCCACCAGGAACAAGTTCAATCCGGACCCGACAGCGACTGTGCGCTGGGGCGACCAGACCTGGGACGAGATGATGATCGGCTACTTCGATTACACGCTCGATAAACAGAATCTTCGCCGCTCGATTCCATCGGCTGCAGGGACGGGCCAATAAGAGGCCAGTTGAAAATGAGGAGGAGACAATGAAACGTCTGCTATTGCTTGCTGGGGTGATGCTCCTTGCCGTGATTGGGCTGATAGTGCCCAAAGAAGAAGCAGCGAATGTGACATTCACCAAAGATGTCGCGCCGATCATTTTCGAGAAGTGTGCGAGCTGTCATCGAGCTGGTGAAGTTGCTCCGATGTCTCTGACCTCGTATCAGGAGGTGCGCCCGTGGAGCAAGGCGATACGCGAGGAGGTCGTGGAGCGCACCATGCCACCCTGGTTCGCAGATCCCCACGTGTCAACTCTCAAGTTCGGTAATGATCGCCGGCTTTCGCAGAAGGAGATCGATACCATCGTCGCCTGGGTCCAGGCCGGCGCACCAAAAGGTGAGGACAGGGATCTGCCGCCACTTCCGAAATATACCCCGGGCTGGACATTTGGAGAGCCTGATTTGATCGTTGAGATGCCACTGGACTTCGAGGTTCCGGCTGAGGGTGAGCTCCCGATGCAGAATTTCTATGTCCCGGTTCCATTCACCGAGGAAGTCTGGGTTGAGAAGGTCGAGCTGCGCCCAGGGAACGCTGCCGTCGTTCATCACTCGATCGCGAATGTGGTGCGACTTCCCGAAGGAACTACCATCGTCCACGGCAAGGCGATCCGTGATGGCGCGCCTGCGGGAAGGCTCAACAGTCAGACGGCGAGATCGACCGGCGGCCTGCGCGAGCGCGGCGCCGAGGTCTTTCAGACACAGGATTCGTTTAGTCGCGCCGGCGCTTTCAAACTCGTCGGGCAGGCGCCGGGCAAAGGCTTCGAAAAGCACTACGCCGGAACTGCTAAACGCATTCTCCCTGGCATGTATTTTCAGTTCAACATGCACTACCAACCCTCAGGTCGCGCGGAGAAGGATCGTTCGCGGCTTGGGCTGTGGTTTGCGAAGAAGCCGGTCAAGTTCGAAGTCCTGACAAGGGGAGCTTCGGATGTCATCTACATCGCTGGCAAGGAACTGAGCGAGACGCGGATGGTCAATGGCAAGGAAGTAAAAGTCCGTGGACGCATTCCCAACATCCCGCCCAATGTCGACAACTGGGAGATAGGGGGCGAGATGCTCGTCAAGGAAGCGATCACGCTCTACGCGTTTGCGCCACACATGCATCTGCGCGGGAAGGACATTAAGTACACTCTCATCTGGCCGGATGGACGGCAGCAGGTTTTACTCAGCGTTCCCAGATTCGATTTCAACTGGCAGCTCCATTATGAGTTGGCCGAGCCGCTGAAGATTCCGGCGGGCAGCAAGATAGTCTCGCTCGCCCACTACGACAACTCCATGAAGAATCGCTACAATCCAGCACCGAACAAAGAGGTGTTCTGGAGCGAACAAAGTTGGGACGAGATGTTCATTCCGTGGCTCGAGTATACGGTGGACAGCAAAGACCTGACGAAACAGACATCAACTCAAAGCGCCAGCAAACAGTGAGTCAGCGGGCAGTTGGGTAGCGTGATAACACCGGCTACCCAACTGCCCCTGGGGAAAAGCTCAACGAGAGAATCTGCGAGATCATATGCTCGTCCTGGTCATTGCCCTCGTGCTGCTCCAGCCCGGGGCCTATTTGAATGCGCCGCAGGCAGCACAGACACCCAATCGCGCGACGGAACCGAGCGATCCGATGCCGCCGCCGAATATGGATTACTTTCTCGGCTCGTGGTCATTTGAATGGAACGTGCCGGAGTCACCGCTTGGGCCGGCGGGAAAACTGAAAGGGAAAGAAACCTACACGAAGGCCCTCAAGGATGGCTCGTACGAAAGCCGGATTGAGGGTGAGGGTCCGGCTGGAGCGATCAAGGGACGCGCCACAACCTCCTATAACGAGAAGGATCGAATGGTGACGCGAAGCGAAACCGGTCTCTTCTCCATGCCCCTGACGAGGACCGGTCCAATTGGCGGCGATCTCGGCGGGTACTACACAATCCATTGGGAGGGGGCACCCGTCGTCAAAGATGGAAAGACGATCAGGCTGAAGGGCAAGACGCAGATGCTCTCACCGGCAAACTACCGGCTACAGGTCCTGATCTCGATTGATGGTGGGCCGTTCACGAACTTTGGGAACCCGTGGTTCCGGAAGCAAGTGCAATAGCTGTCATGAATGCCTGATCGCGCCGGGCATACGTGATCCGCCGTCAGAGCGATAAAAGGTCGATCCACAACATTTCATCGAGATTCTCCTTTTGAAAGGCGCCAAATGCGAAGGCTCGTGCGTTTCCTCATCATTGCTCTGTTCCTGTCAGCGAGTGCTACGATCCTGCTGACGATACACATCGCCGATGCTCAGTCGCCGCCAAAGCTCACCAAAGGGGACATCGACAAGTGGATGATCGAGCTTTCCAATTGGGGAAGGTGGGGCAAACAGGATCAGCTTGGAGCGGTGAACCTCATCACAGCAGAGAAGCGAAAACAGGCTGCGGCGCTCGTCAAGGAAGGTGTCTCGGTCTCCCTGGCGCGCGATGTCGAGAAAGAGCGCGCGACAGACAATGCAAGGCCATTTACTCATACGATGAACGCGACCGGTATCAATAATCCCTCGCAGTTCAGTCTCGATACATTTTCGGTGAACTACCACGGCTA
>JBDTUW010000300.1:0-5826 GCA_040007555.1 Acidobacteriota bacterium
CTCACCTTGAGATCCGCAGGTTGGAGAAGTGTGCAATTGTGCCTGGACCGACCCAAAGCGCAATTGCCCCATTGCTCTTTCCCTGTTTGAGATCATTTACGAGCAGTGTGGGTTGTGAGGCCCCATTGACGTACAAGCGCGCCGTATCCCCGCGCACTTCGATCTTTACCTTCGTCCACTCTCCAGCCTGTAGATCGGCATAGGTTTCGTATTTCTCGGGAAACTCCTTGCGAAGCTTGTGCCAGGGGAAACCCGGCATCGAGATATACTGGACCGAGTGGTTGCGTCGTACCTGATCCTCAGCGCGCCCGTTCGTCGGACGCAGATAGAAGCATTCGAAACTGCCCCCGTCGGCGGCCATCCGGAATGCGATGCCAACGAAGCCCCGCGCACCCTCTCCGGCGTTGGGGGCCAGATCGCCCGCCAGATCGATGTCGATGTTACCGTCCTCGAAGTTGGTCTTCGTCAGGATCGCGAGCCTTTCTTCGTCGCCGCTCCCCGCGCGCGCCGTGTCGGCGACGCGAAGCGCGCTTCGGCCCTTGAACGTCACGGTCTCCGCGCTCACGTTGACGAGCTTCACCCCATCAACCGGGTTAAGCGGTATCTGTGCCGCAAAGGTCCACGACAGAATCGTGCTCAGAAAGAGCACCACCCTTGCGATCTTCATTCGCACCTTTCGCTTTGTTTTCGCACCCTGTGTTGGATATCCGTATAGATAAGCCGGACATAGCAGCCAACTCCGAACCGCCCGAGAACCTTACCGCGACGCGATCATTTCACCGGCGCATAATCCGTTGCCATCATGATCACCGACTCAACCTTATCGGTCAGCTTGCCATTCTTTTCACTTTCCTTCGCGGCTTCGCGCCACTCAGGATCCGTACGAAACGCACGCCAGGCATTGGCGAGTGCTTCGCGGCTGGGGAAAGCCAGAACATAGACGAGGGTGTTCTCAGAACCTTTTTCCTTGTCCGTTGGCCCCCAGAAGCCAACTACTTCCATGCCGTGTTTCTTGAAGAGCTTCAGGGTGTGATTGCGAAAGCGCGCATGTAACTCCTCGAGCTTACCTGGCGCAGCAGTATAGGTACGCAGCTCGAAGACCCGCGAGTCCTTAGCGAGCGACGGACTGGGGGCGACCGTTGGCGCGGCGGTGGCTTGTGCGGGTGCAGCAGGCGGCGGAGTCTGCCCAGTAGCAGCGATCGCACAGAGACAATACGTTGACGCCAGAGTGAACAAGCAGATGAGCCTTTTCATATTGGTTTCGGTTTCCTTTCAAGTGGGTTGGTAAAACAAATAGCAAATCGCGATTTTGCGTTCCGCTCCGCGACAGTGTAAACGATACGTTCGTCAGTCACGTTATTCTTTTCGACCGCGATTGCAACGCCCCGACGGCGGCATAAGCTGCGGATGGTTCGCCCTCTCCGTTAATACGATGGCCACCGGAATGACCAGCATGACAAGTAGGACCCCGGACAAAACCCTGCGCTTTTCCATGACCAAAGCCTCCTTATTCGCGAAAACCCACCTCAGGCGATTGCTCCCCCCTGACAATAACTGATGCTCATTTCGGTCGGACGTTCGCAGTCTACCGCGTTCGGTATCGCGGAACTGCGAAAGCAAATCCCCGGCCGCGTTGTCACCGACGAGGAGATTACGCGATGCGTGGAGGAGCGATGATCGCACCCACTTGCTGTCAAGAGTTTCCTTCCTGCTTGCGGCGATCGCCGCCGCGCCGGCCGTGATGCGATGCCCGGTCAGCTGGTCTGGCGCGCGGCCAATATGCTAGCCTTGAGAAATCCAAAGCCCCCTTTGAGCCGCTCTCCAGGTAAGGGGAATGCACCGAGAAGTTCAAACCGTGAGAGCCGCCGCTGCCCGCGCGCTGCTTATTTCAGCGACTGCCTTCGCCTGCATCGAGCCTCGCAATTAGTGGCTTGGCGGCCGTCAGGCGATAGGCACTCATGAGTATTGCCTTGACCTCCGGCCAGTCCACCTCCGGAGTATCGAGCCAAAGCCCGATCCAGCCAAGATGGCCAACATACTTGGGAACGTGAAAGCGATCCGGAGCATGCGCAGCCAGTTGTTGCGCGACGCCTCGTGGTGCCTTGCAGTTCAGCGCCAGGCGTCCATCGTTGTGATGGTCGTCGAGCAGCCACCCAAAGCGCTTCTGACGCACTTCCAGACTCAAATGATTGCCAGAAGCTACCGTAGCCGACTCAGGCAACCCGTCGACGATCGTGATCACACGCGCGCGCCGCTCGGCGGCGGCCTTACCGGTCAGCGTCAGTGAACTCTTCTTTGCAGCTTTTTTCATGGCGTCTTTCGTGTAGAAAACGAGTCTTGCGCACAGGTGTCGCCCAGCGTATGCCGTTTTTGCGCGCCAGCGAGGTGTGTCTGGTATTCAGCCCACTCCTTGATGATTGTTTTGAACTCTGGACGTTTGCCGAGAAAATCCTCAACGCTGGCAAAGGATAACTGCTCGATCCTTTGCCAGCCACTTCAGTAAACCGGCCGGGTCGTCGATCGTCAGGCTTAGTGTGCTGCTCGCTTGCGCCTTCGCGCCGTGGTGGAGAACGATCTGCACCCCATTCTTTCCCCCGATATTGACCGTCGCAAACCATCCGTGACAGTAGAAACTTGGCGAGTTCCACTTAATGCCTTAGGTGATTGCGGGATATGCGTCAAGGATTGTCAGTCGGATTGCCTCAATGACTGGCTTGAGTGGGTGCTCGAGCGAGTTCAGGTAGGCGGTGACCGCTTCAGTGTTGTCATACTCGCTGGGGCGTGAAGTATCGCCCACTCGTTTCACCGGACTACTTCTGGTTGCCATTTCGCGCCCTCAATGCGAATCCTATAATCGCGGTCGTCAAGTGGTTTCGCTCCTGCCAATATCACGACAGGCGGGCCCAAAGGCAAGTTAAGATGACGTTCATCAGCTTCAATCACGATCAAATTTGAACTTCCAGGTGAATGGAAATGACGACACAAGCCGATGCGCCGAACCCTGACACTCCACAATCCCCGATCACGGCGGTAACTCATCGCGACCCATATCCGTATTACGCGGAGTTGGTGGCGCAGACACCGCTCTACTACAGTGACGCGCTGCAGCTTTGGATCGCTTGCGGTGCGGATGCGGTGAATGCGGTCTTGACGAGCGATCTCTGCCACGTCCGCCCGCCGGCTGAGCCTGTCCCCAAGGCGTTGCTCGGATCGGCCGCGGGTGACATCTTTCGGCACCTGGTCCGAATGAATGACGGCGAAACCCATCGGCCGATGAAGCAGGCTGTGTCTTCAACATTTGCGACGTTGGATATGGCGTTCGTAACCGAAGAGAGTGCCAGATGGGCTTGCACGCTGTCGCGCGAAGTCGCTGGCGAGTCTGACTTTAGCGAATTAACGGAGTTCTCGTTTACATTTCCAGTCTTCGTCGTGGCCAGTTTGATTGGGGTGCCACCGACGGACCTCCCTGAGGTCGCGATGTGGCTGAGAAATTTTGTCGGATGTCTGGCGCCATCGGGCAGCCCGGAACAGATTGAGCTGGGCAAGATCGCGGCGGGCCATCTGCTCGATCTATTTCGTGGTCTCCTTGCCGATAATCCGACCCGATCAGGCGACGGCGTACTGAGTAGATTCGCGGGAGGGGCGACCCAGTCCGGCATCAAAGACCGCGAGGCGATTATTGCCAATGCGATCGGCTTCTTATCCCAGGCTTTTGAGGCAACTGCAGGACTGATCGGGAATAGCCTCGTCACACTTGCTTCCCATGACGAGGTACGTCAACAGGTGCGCAGGGATCCTGACATTCTTCTCAAAGTGGTTCGAGAGGTAGTCCGTTTTGACGCGCCGATTCAGAACACTCGACGGTTCGTCGCGACGAGCGGAATCGTGGCGGGAGAGGAAATGCGGGAGGGCGACGCCGTGCTCGTGGTACTGGCCGCGGCCAATCGCGATCCTGCAGCCAATGCTCTGCCCGCGAAATTCGATCTAAACAGAAAAGAGCGCCAAGTGTTCACGTTCGGCGTGGGTCGCCACGCATGTCCGGGAGAAATGCTCGCGACAACGATTGCCAAAGCTGGCGTTTCGCAACTGATCGAGCGAGGTATCAGGTTGGAAGAGCTTGTCGACTCGTTCACCTACCGCGCTTCGGCAAACGCGCGGATCCCGATCTGGGCGCAGACAGGCCATTTCGGAGGCTAATGGCCGCCAAACTGATCGCCACGGCCCGATCATGGAAGCGGTGCCGATCTCACTTGGCCGTGGCGATGGCGTAATCGAACTCGTAATAGTGCATTCCGTCCGCGATCTTGATCGTCATGGTACCCGAGAGACCGACCAGTTGATCGGTACCGGAATCGGGGACGACCGCAATCGCCAGATGTGGTTCACCGCGCTTCATGGTGCCGCTGTGTTGGAGTGCGAAGCTGCCACTTCGTCCGTGAAGCGTGCCCGTGAAACGTTCAATAGCGACATAGCCCGCTGAGTCCTTAATCGAGGTCATCGCGGTCAGCATCTGGCCACTGCTCGTGCCGGCGAGATCACCCTTGAACTGCTTGGCGAGGGACATGCGGCCGCGGGTTGGGTCATCGGATTTGTCGGTCTCCGGTGTAATTTTTACTTCAAACGTTCCACTTGCATGCTTCATCTCAGGCTTCTCCGATTGTCGGGGGATTGCCGCGCGGGCGTCGGCCAAGCCGAGCGAGCCTGAGGCAATGATCAGGGTGATATACGCAAAGCAACTCGCTCTCGACCCAAGTGGGTTTTTCATTTGTTCTCTCTACCAGTCATCTCAGCCACTCACAGGGACAGCTTGCCACCTAATGGCGTGACGCGACACTTCGATCGCACGACCCATTCTGTCAGGAATTCGATTGTGATCCGCGCCCCCGTTCGTAGTCCCGCCTTCAGGCGGAATGCCGCGCAACCAGGCATCCCCGCTTGCAGTCACCCGTTTTCGGAATCCGCTAAAGGTGGGACTACGGGCGTTTCACAAGTCCGAGTCATCCCACCCCTTCCCATAGCCAAGCACGGGATAGTCGCGCCAGATTTCGAGAGACCGTTCCCTGCCGGCATGGGCCAGGAAGTCTCCGGCGCTCGAAAACGGCCAGTCTGTCCAGCGCGAGACGTAGTGATGATGCACAGGATTATTGTGAATGTAGTTCATCGTCGCCCAATAATGACGTTCACCCCTTATCCCACGATCGACGCAGCGATACCAGACCGTGCGACCGATACTTCCCTCTTCCAGGTTCCATTGACGCGAAATTCTTCCGTGAAGCTTGCCAAGTTCTCGCCTGAGGCCCTTCAATCAGCAGTTTCAAGCAGCAAGTGATAGTGATTTGGCAGCACACACCAGGCAAATATGGTCGCTTTACTCTCGTCCAGAGTATCCACCAATCGAAGGCTGAAATCGCCCAAGCGTTTCAGAGTGAGTCCAATATGCGGCTCATGTTGATAGCAGGAAGCAGAGAGATGAAACCGCCCCTCTTGAAAGAGAAGTGGCGGACCGTGACGAGGACGATGTTGGCTGAGGCGAAATTCCAACACCTCCTTCTTCTGTTCCGTTGTCAGCGTCCGCCAGATGTACATACCTGATCTAATGATAGCTCGATCCTGGCTCGTAGTCCCGTCTCCAGGCGGAATCTCACGCCACCAAGCCCCTTCGTTCTCAGCCGCTCGTTCCAGGCGGAATGCCACGCCGCCGAAGTCATCATTCGAAGTCCTTCCTTGACGTCAACGGCCTTGGTAGCGTGACATTCCGCCTAAAGGCGGGTGGCACCACGAAGTGGTGCAAGTCCTATAGCCCAGTGCGTGAGCGCTGGGTCGAGT
>JBDTUW010000301.1:0-5819 GCA_040007555.1 Acidobacteriota bacterium
GCGCGCCAGCTACGGCTCCTCGGACTACCTCGTGGCCATCACGCAGCTGGCACATGCTCTGACGACGACCGTTATCGATTTGCCCACCGATGGTGTTCAGATAATTGGATCCGGGGCACTGCTACGAACCCGACAGGCATGGCCATTCGAGATGTTTACCCTGCACTCGCTGCACCCCATCTCAATCTTCGGCGCGCTTCTTCCGTACATCCAGGGCGGCGGGAGAGGAATCTATGCGTTGCCCTACTGGGGAAACTACTGGCATCACAACGAAAGCCAGATATATCTGGGCGCGGTGGCAGTTTCGCTCAGCATCGCAGGAGCAGTGGGAGCGTGGCGCGCCCGTCATCGCGAAGGCATGTTCTGGAGCATTGCTGCAGTTGCCGGTATCCTATTCGCGATGGGGAAGTATGCGGGTCCGCTGGCGTGGGCATCTTATCGAGTTCCGTTTCTCAATAGTTTTCGCAGCCCGAACCGTTGGTGGATGATCGTCGCGATTGCGGTTGCGGTGTTGGCAGGGTATACGGTCGACGGACTGACAAAAGAGGGGGGCGAAGGCGGTGCGTTTGCCTCCCTGGGTCGCACGGCGCGGATCGCGGCAATGTCGGTGTTTGGCGTTGTGGCGTCCATTGCCATGTTTGTGTTCGCCTTTCGAAGCAAGGCTGAGCATCTTCTTCGAGCGCTCGTCGACGCCGAACGTCCCATCGATCTGAGCACCGCCGGCGCGGAGCTCTTGATGCCTGTCGGTTCGGCGCTCGCGGCGCTGCTGGTCGTCTATGGGATGACGCGATCACGGGTGCCGGCTCGGTGGTATCTCCCGCTGTTGGGCCTACTGCTGGTCGATCTAAATCTCTATGCTGCATTCGCCCCGATCAACAGCTTGCCTGGTGCTGAGAAGCAGCTTGGAAGCGCGGTTCCGACCAGTCTGGCTGCAAAAGACCGGCTCGAACCGCATCGCCTGCACTTGGTCATTAGTCCTGCTTCAGGTGAGTTCAATCCATTGTTGTTCTATGGTCACGAGATGGCCTCGGGTTATGACCCGCTGCTCGGTGTACGCTATAAGCGTTTCTCTGGTATCGATGAAACCGGACGGAGTCATCTGCCGACCATGCTTGGCGGGGGCGATCGAACGCTCGACCTAATGAATGTCCGATACATCCTGGTCGCGCGCGGTGTCGCGCTAGCCTCGGGATCTGAAGATACATTTGACGCTCAGTATCGCAGTGACCTTAATTCGAAACGCTGGCGGAAACTGGATATCGAGAGTCCGGTGGAGCGATACAAGGGGTACGCAGTATTCGAAAACCTGAATGTCCTGCCCCATTTCTGGCTTGCCGGGAGTGTCGACGCTCGCAGCGATGAGGAGCAATTGCGAGTGATCCGCGGCGAGGCGCCCGGGGAGCGATTTGATCCCATGCGAGTGGCGCTATTGGGGGCTGAAGACGCTGCGGATATCGGAGGCTTGAAAGGCAGCCTGGAGCAGCCGGATCAAGCCGGCCAGAAGGGGAAAATAATTCTTATTGAACGAACCCCTGGTCGCACAATACTGGACGTTGAGACTTCGCGAGATGCAATGCTGGTCTTGAGTGAAGCATTCGAGCCGGGCTGGAAGGCGAGCATTGATGGGCGCGAGGCGAAGGTTCGACGGGTCGACTACATCCTGCGTGGAGTCGCTATCGATAGCGGGTGGCATAGGGTGGTAGTCTCCTATGCGCCGCGGTCGGTGAGAATGGGGGCTGTTATCAGTGGAATGACGGCGCTCTTACTTCTGAGCGTACTCGCCTTTTCACGCTCTCTGACGCGGAGGGGCAGAGAGACAGAGCTCCGTGCCCCTGCCTCTGCGTTAAAACGCCGTTCTTCTTCCAGCTGAATAATGAGAGAATAGGTGTTCGGCGACGATTCCCAGACCGCGATAAAGCAATGCGAAAAAGGATATCCCGGCTTCTACTCCTCATCTGTGCGCCAGCCCTGCTCTGGCTGCATTCGACTAGTGCCCAACAGGCACCGCAGGCCGCAGTTGACTATGCCCGCGACATACAACCAATCCTCGCTGCTCACTGCATTCGATGTCACGGTCCGGAACGCCAGATGGCGCGTCTGCGTCTCGACTCAATGGATGCCATCGCGCGCGTCGTGACACCGGGCAACAGTCAGGACAGCCGGCTTATCGTTCGAGTCTCGGGAGAAGGTGGCGAACCTCGCATGCCTCTTGGCGCACCCCCACTCTCCACCGAACAGATTCGCAGCCTCCGGGCCTGGATCGACGGAAGCGCTGGCGCAACTGTGGCAGCACCTCCCAATGCGTCCAAGGCCGCCACGCACTGGGCATTTCGACAGCCAGTGCTCGCAAAGGCACCTCCTGTCAAAAACGCTGCCTGGGTGCGCAATCCCGTCGATCAATTCATCCTGGCCGAGATCGAGAAACAGAGCCTGATCGTCTCTCCGGAGGCTGCGCGGACCACTCTTATCCGGCGACTTTACCTCGACATCACCGGGCTACCACCTTCGCTTTCCGAGGTCGATGCGTTTCTCGCCGATCGTCGCCCGGACGCATACGATCATCTGGTTGAGAAGCTGCTTGCATCGCCGCATTACGGCGAGCGATGGGGACGATGGTGGCTCGACGCGGCCCGGTACGCCGACACCAACGGCTTTGAGAAGGATCGCCCTCGTTCAATCTGGCCGTATCGCGATTGGGTCATTCGCGCCTTTAATAACGATCTTCCGTTCGATCAGTTTACGATTGAGCAATTGGCGGGCGATCTGCTGCCCGGTGCGACGCTGGATCAGAAGATCGCGACGGGCTTTCTACGCAATTCGATGCTCAACGAAGAGGGTGGCGTCGATCCTGAACAATTCCGCGTGGAGGGTGTGATCGATCGGGTTGACGCCGTGGGCAAGGCTTTTCTCGGTCTGACCGTCGCCTGCGCGCAGTGCCACAACCACAAGTTCGATCCGATCGCACAGCGCGAGTACTACCAGTTCTATGCCTTCCTCAACAGCGATGACGAGCCGGAACTGGAAGTGCCGGGCGAGGGAGTGACACGCAAGCGCGAGGAGATTCGCAAGGAGATCGCGAAAATTGAAGACGATCTCCGGGCAAAGACGACCGACATCAGAAATCGTCTCGATGGCTGGGAGCGCGCGCTGAAGAGCGATTCACGACAGTGGGTTCCGCTGAGGGATGCCGAGATATTTGCCTCATTCGGCGTCAAGTTCGACAGACTCGAAGATGGATCATTCATGGCGCGGGGCGATAACTCCACCAGTAATAACTATCGTGTTGCTGCGACCACTGAACTAAAGGATATTTCCGAGATTCGCCTCGAGTTGCTGACGGACCCGAATCTGCCGCGCGGAGGCCCTGGCCGCGCAAATGATGGCAGTCTATATGTCACAGAATTAAGTGCCGAGGCTGCTCCGCGCGATCCTGCGATCCCGGCGACAAAAATCGGCTTCGACGCCGTTCGATCGGACTTCGCGCGCGCTGGTTTCCCTCCATCCAATGTCATCGATGGTGATATGAAGACTCACTGGTCAAGCGATGCCGGGCCGGGGCGACGCAATCAGGATCGCACTTTGTTCTTCACGCTCGCCAAACCGGTGGGCTTTGACGGGGGAACGAAACTCACCTTTCAAATTTCACAGAAGTTCGATGAAGCGATCGATCTCGCCGGTGGAAAGCCCAATATCGGCCGCTTCCGTCTATCAATAAGGACCGGTCGGCTGGCCTCTACGGATTCGAGTGTTGCCAACGCGGCCGACGGGGCACCGGGCATCGTTTCACCGCGTGTTGAGAGGCTGCTTGCAATTCCGCCAGCCGAGCGAACCGCTGAGCAAGAGCGGGAGATATTCAGCGCGTATCGTACTCAAGTCAAAGAATGGCAGGACTCAAACCGTCGAATCGATGACCTCATGAAGGACTGGCCCTACGGTCCGACGACACTTGCCGTATCCGAGCGTCCGCGCTCACGGGAGACGCGCATTTTCCGGCGCGGTGATTGGAAACGTCCGGACACGCTGGTGACGCCTGGAGTTCCCGCCGTCATGCATCCGATGGCAAAGGATGCTCCCAGAAACCGTCTCGGCCTTGCGCGCTGGATCGTCGATAAACAAAACCCGCTGACTGCGCGCGTGATAGTCAATCGCGTCTGGCAACAATATTTTGGTCAGGGACTGGTTCTAACAGCGGAGGATTTCGGCACGCGAGCAGCGCCTCCTTCGCATCCAGGGCTTCTCGATTATCTGGCAATCGAGTTTCAAAAGTCGGACTGGAGTTTCAAACATCTGCACCAGTTGATCGTCACTTCGGCCACTTATCGACAATCGTCAAGGATACGACCGGGCGATCTCGAACGAGATCCTACGAATCAGTATCTCGCGCGCGCACCTCGGCTACGGGTGGAGGCGGAGACGGTGTGGGACGTCGCACTCGCGGTCAGCGGTCTGTTGAGCCCGAAGATTGGCGGTCCCAGCGTGTACCCGCCAATCCCCGATGGGGTTCTCAATCTGGCGTATGGGCGCCCGTTGGACTGGCCAGTCAGCAAGGGTGAAGACCGTTACCGCCGTGGGATGTATACATTCTGGAAGCGCTCTTTGCCCTATCCGAATCTGCTGGTGTTCGATGCTCCCCAGGGAGACCTTTCGTGCACCAGACGCATTCGCTCGAATACCCCTCTTCAGGCACTGACAACACTCAACGACACCGTGTTTGTTCAGGCGGCGCAGGGGTTCGGGCTCCGCATCTGGAAGGAGGGCGGGGCAACAGATACGTCGAGAATGAAGTACGCGTTTCGAGTCGCAACGGGCCGTAGCCCGAGTGCGATCGAGCTCAAACGGCTGCTGGAGTTCCTTCACGAGCAACGCGGGAATTTCACCGGTCGAACCGCAGCCGCTGTTTACGTCTCATCTGCAGATCTGAATAGTCTTCCACCAGATGTCGATCTTCACCAGGTAGCGCCGTGGACGATGGTGGCGCGTTTGCTCCTCAATCTGGATGAGACCATTACGAAAGAATAAGGGCAGGAGCGATGAACTATTCCGGGCAAAGTAAGAACGAATACCGAAAACTGCTGACGCGGCGCCATTTCTTTAAGGAGTGTGGTGTTGGGCTGGGGTCGATCGCGCTCGCATCGCTGCTTGAAAACGAGGCACTCGGTCAGGGCACCGCAGCAAAGACCTCGAATCCCTTCTCGGCCAAGGCTCCTCATTTCGCCGCAAAGGCAAAGCGGGTGATTTACCTGTTTCAGGCGGGAGCGCCCTCTCAACTTGACCTCTTCGATTACAAGCCACAGCTGGCGAAGTACAACGGGCAACCCGTGCCTCCGGAGATGGTCAAGGATATCGACTACGCTTTTATCAAGCGGGATGCAGGTCTCTACGCGAGTGAACTCAAGTTTGCCCGGCATGGCCAGTCCGGATCCTGGCTCTCGGAGGCGTTACCCAATCTGGCTGGAGTGGTCGATGAGCTCGCGATTGTGCCAGGAATGGTCACAGATGCGATAAATCATGCTCCCGGCCAGATCTTTATGAACACCGGTTCCGTACAGTTTGGCAGACCGAGCATGGGCGCATGGGTGACCTACGGTCTTGGCAGCGAATCGCGCGATCTGCCCGCCTTTGTAGTTTTGTCGTCGGCGGGCGGAACGAGCGGTGGGTCAGGAAACTGGGGCTGCGGGTTTCTTCCGACCGTTTATCAGGGAGTGCCGTTCCGGAGGACGGGCGATCCGATTCTCGCGCTTTCGAATCCACGAGTGGTCACGCGGGAGATGCAGCGGCAGACGCTCGATGCGCTCAAACAACTGAACGAGCAGCATCTT
>JBDTUW010000302.1:0-5781 GCA_040007555.1 Acidobacteriota bacterium
GAGCAGGGCGACTTGGCGGCCGGTCGCGGCATTCCACAATCTGGCCGTGCGGTCGGAACTGGCAGTCGCCAGCAACCTGCCGTCGGGCGAAAAAGCCAGTTGGGTGATTTCGGCTGTGTGACCGGTCAGTTCAGCCAGCCTCTTCTTCGTGGCGGCGTCCCATAACCTCGCCTTGCCGTCACGACCGGCTGTGGCAATCAGGCTACCGTCGGGCGAGAACGCGACCACCCTGTCGCCGGGCAGCGTGATCACGTCGCGCTCTTCGTCCAAATCCCATAACCTGGCCGTCCAATCTTCGCCCGCTGAGGCCAGCCGCTTGCCGTCAGGCGAGAAGGCGACCGACCTGATCGCGGCGGCATGCCCCCTGAGGACGCCAAGCTCCTGCCCGGTTGCGACATCCCACAACTTCGCAACGCGGTCTGTCGCGGCTGCCAGCTGCCGTCCGTCAGGCGAAAAGGTGACCGATAAGGCGGCGCCCGATTGCAACACGCCCACTTGTTGCGCGAAAGCTGTGAGCTCCTGCTGGGTTGCGACATTCCACAACTTGACGGCGGAATCGAGGCCGCTCGAAGCCAGCTTCGCGCCATCGGACGAGAACGAGAGGGAGATGACAGGGCCTGCGTGTCCTTTGAAGACGCCTAGCTCCTTCCCCGTCCTGGCATCCCATAATCTGATGGTGTGGTCGGAATTCTGTCCGGCTGCGGCTGAGGCAAATTTGCGGCTGTCCCGGGTAAACGCGATCACCTTGCCCAATGCGCCTGGCATATGGAGTCTGGCTATCTCATCGCCTGTAGCGACTTCCCATAATGTCGCAGTGTGGTTGGCTGAGAGCGTGAGCAGTCTGCGTCCGTCGGGCGAAAAGGTAATCATCCCACCGATTTTGGAATGTGCGTCGAGCGAGGCCAGCTTGCGTCCTGTTGAAGTGTCCCACAGGCTCACCGGGCCGTCGCCATTCGACGTGGCAAGCCTTTTGCCGTCGCTCGAAAATTCGGCCCATTTGATCTCGCCCCTGTGCCCGTGGAGCACGGCGAATGCGTGCTCGGTCTCCACCTCGCGCAGCTTGCTGTCGCCGCTTTCGCTCGTCGTCAAAAATCTTTTGCCGTCGTAAGAGAAGGCCGCCACTGTACCGGTCTCTTCTGTCCCGGTCCGTCCTTTGAACACGGCCAGTTCCCGCCCCGAGGCGGCGTCCCACAACCTCAAAATGCGTTGGAAACTGTCAGGCTGGAGACTTCCGCTGAGGGTAGCCAATCTCTGCCCGTCGGGCGTGAACCAGACCCGGATCAAGCGGGTCGCGTGCGGCAACACGAGATTGCCGCGCTTGCTGCGAGCGAGCTGCCACAGGTAATGCCATTCGAAGCCACGTAAATCTTCCTGGCCGCTTTTCGGCAGATGAGTGGAGAGCAATTCGCGCGCGCGTTCGAAGTCTCCATCATCCCACGCCCGTTGAGCCAGTCTGATGTGCGCGTCGTAAAGCAACCGGCGATTGGCTAGCTCGCCCTGTTCGGCGCGCGCTCGCTGCTCGTCGGCTATCACGCGCTGATTGATCGCTGCCTGCCCCTGCCGCTCAGCTTCGGTCTGTTGTTCTTCTGCGTGCGCCCGCTGCCTCTCGGCTTCACCCAGTGCATTATGCAATGCCGCCGCATTTCTGTTCGCCTGTTCAAAGTTCCGATCAGCGCGATTGCGCTGTCGAACGGCTGTCAAAGCGAGTGCGGCCATGGCCAGAAGAATCACCGCGGCCACGGCTGTGGCGCGCAGCATACCTCTCCGATACGCCGCGCGCTGCCGTCGCACTTCGGCCTCGGGCATATTTGTCCTGACCCATTCACGGTCGAAAACGCGAGCGTAGATGCGATTGCGTTCGCGCAAGCAGCCACGCTCGACACGCGCGATGCCCGCGAGACGCAGCGCGCCGATCAGAGGGTTTGTCTCGTCATCGCGCACGCGCTTGCCACGCAGCGCCTGCCCGTAAAGGCTCAGCAAGCTCGCCAGATCAACTTCGCTGCGCAGCATCCGCTCACGCACGAAGAGCAGGTTGTCGTCTTGCTCGCGCGCCCGCGGCGACAGAAACAACTCCGAGCACCACCGATCCACCGATTGCGGAATGCGGAGTGAGGAATGCGGGTTGGTTTCGGCGATGGACAGGCAGAGCCGTTGCGTCAGGTACGGATGCCCGCCCGTCCAGTAAAGAATGCGCTTGAGAAGCGTGACGCTGCTCCTCGCTTCCTGCCTCAGGCCCTGGCTGATCGAGGCGGCTTCTCTCTCGGTGAAGTCATTCAATTCGATTCGCCGCCCGATGTTGAACGGAGTCGTGCGCGCGTCGCGGATCAGGTCCGACGGCGAGGCCACGCCCAGAAGACAAAAGTTCAGCCGCTGAAGCTCTTCATCTTCCGTCCGGCGATTGTAGAACTCGCGGATCGCAGCGAAGAACTCATCCGTCGAGAAGGGTAGGCTGCGGACGGCATCAATCTCGTCAACGAAGATTACCACCTGGCCGGGATGACGCCGCAGCAGGATTTCACGGACGGCCTTCATCCAACGCTGCAACGGCCCCATCATTTGATGATCGAGCCAGAACACTCTGAACTCATTTTCCAATTCCAGTTGCTGCCCCATGTGGCTGAGCAGGCCGTAATACCAACGTTCGGCGTCGAGATTCTGGCCGATGGCCGTCAGGTCGAGCACGGCTACGCCGATGCCCGCTTCGCGCAACCGCGCCGCCGTCCGCACCATCAAGCTGGATTTGCCCATCTGCCGCGCGGTCAGCACGTAACAGAACTCGCAGCGTCGGAGGCTGTCGTACAGATCACTGTCCGCCTGGCGCTCGACATAACACGGCGCATCGCGGCGCAGCGTGCCGCCGGCGATGTAAAAGCCCGGTTCAAAACTCAGCTCGGCTGCGCTCATAGCAAATGCCTCCTGAGGTAAGCCGCATACAGCTCGCAGCGCGGCTGCGCCGATTGCGGCGCGTCGCCCGCGATTACGCCCGCGCTGCGCAAACGATAGAAACTCTCCGCCGTTGGACACGGCCCTCCGCGCAGCATCTCGCGCACGACTTCACACAAAGCCGGATTCCGTGCCAGGGCCGCCAGCATTCGCCGCAGATGATCACCAAACGCGCCTTCGTCGCTCGCGGCACTTGCAGCGAGTTCACTGAAGCCGATCGCATGCGCCGCCATTTCGTACAGACCGCGCCGCGCCAGATATGGATGGCCGCCAATCAGGCGGAAATAGCCCTCCACTTCCGCCTCGCCGAGCGGCGAGGCGTAGCGGCAATTGAGTTCGGCGACTTGTTCGTGGGCGAAGTCTTCGAGCAGGATTCGCGTGCCGACGTTGAACGGCGATTGATTCAGATCGGTGATGAATAGATGCGCTTCGGTGGCATAGGCCATCGCCAGCGTCAGCCGTCGCCAGGGTCCTTCAGGGTCGAGCGCCCGCGCATTGTGCCAGGAGCGGAAGAGGGCGAAGACTTCGCTGGCGAACGGACAAGTGAACAAGCGATCCACTTCATCCAGTCCCCAGACGACAGAGGCCGAAGTCGAGCTGAGCGCCTGTCGTTGCCAGAATCGCTCGAAGTTGAGATTCGGGCCGCACAGCGGATCCCACGCCGCGCGAGGCGAAAGATCAAGATCGAGCCGCTTCGCGATCAACTCGGCCAGCGCCAGGAAAAACGATTCGACCGAATCGAGTGCCGAAGCGTTGAGCATCTGAAAATCGGTCAGCACGACTTTCGCGCCGGTTTCGCGCGCCTGTTGCAGCCCGCGCGCCAGCAACGAAGTCTTGCCCACCTGCCGCGCGCCTTTGACCAGCACGATGCTGTCGCGGCGCGCGATGGCAGCGCGAAATTCCGCATCGGCCGGGCGCGCGATGTAAAACCAGGAATCCAGCGGAACCACGCCGCCGACCGGTTCCCACATCTCTGGCGGTGCCAGCAGCTCGTTGCCTGCATCACGCCATTCGCGCACTGCGGCCACAAAGCGGTAGCCGCGCCGTGGCACGGTCTCGATATAGCTCTGGTTGCCTTCGCCATCGCCGAGCGCTTTCCGCAGGGCGAAGATGTGCACGTTGAGATTGCCTTCCTCGACGCAGACATCGGGCCAGATTGTCTGAAAGATCTCTTCCTTTTCCACGATGTGATTGCTGCGTTCGACCAGCAGCAGGAGAATCTCGAACGCTTTGGCGGTAATGGAGATGGGCTTACCCTGGCATAACAAGACCTGCTCGCCTTGATCCAGGCGAAAAGGCCCAAATTCATATCCCTGGCTGGCGCGTCTTTTCATAGCCAACCTTTAACAACGATTTCAAAACTATTTAAGAGCCGATTAAAGACTTCCGCCCGCGCGTCGGAGTACTAATCAAGACATGGCCGACAAGGAAGAAACATTCGATCCAAAACCCGGCCAGGCGGTGACGGTTAGGATGGCCGTCGTGTTTGTGCCAATCAGCTAATGATGAGCCAGATTCTAGTGCTGGAAGTGCGCCAGAAGCAAGATGCGCTCAGCCCCTGACAACCGCTATTCCCACAGGAGAGTGGATGAAGAGTCACCATCGTGGTTCCGAACGCAGCTGCTCATTCTGCCTGTGAGGCAGAGGGCGCTTGATGTAGTGGCGCGTTGATCAGACTTGCTATCGGATAGCGTGCACTGAACCGCTGGCGCGTGTGTCGAGCACGGGCATGAATCGCACGTGTCGCTCACCCAGCCTTTTACGTGGGAGGAAATTGCCATGCGTAGTTTCAGCATTTCTCGTCGGCTGATGATTATCGCCTTCACTTTGGTGTTAGGTTTGCTCGCGTTGCTCAGTTACACGCGATGGCCGATTGCGACGGGTAGGGCGCGAAGCTACGCCGCGCCGCGGGCGACTACCACCTGCAACGATGTGTGGGCAGCGACGACTACCGTAGGCGCGCCTGCTGGACGGATCTATTACACCGCCGTTTGGACGGGCACAGAAATGATCGTCTGGGGCGGGGGTAACGGCAGCAGTCCCCTCAACACGGGAGGCCGCTACAATCCGGCGACCGATACGTGGACTCCCACCACTACCACGAACGCGCCTGCTGCACGCCACCTCCACACCGCCGTCTGGACAGGTACTGAAATGATCGTCTGGGGCGGGAATGACAGCAGCTTCAACGGCACCAATACCGGGGGCCGTTATAATCCGGCGACCGATACGTGGACTCCTACCAACACCATGGGCGCTCCCTCTGGAAGGGCATATCACACCGCCGTTTGGACGGGAACGGAAATGATCGTCTGGGGAGGGCAAAGCAGCGGCCTCATCAACACGGGAGGCCGCTACAATCCGGCGACCGATACGTGGACTCCCACCACTACCACGAACGCGCCTACGGCACGCTACGTCCACGCCGCCGTCTGGACAGGTGCGGAAATGATTGTCTGGGGCGGGCGTGACGTCATCGATCACACCAACACTGGAGGCCGCTACAATCCGGCGACCAACACTTGGACGGCCACCAGCGCCACGAGCGCCCCCAGTGGGCGTGAACAACACACCGCCATCTGGACAGGCACAGAAATGGTCGTCTGGGGGGGGCTGAACGTCAGTGGCGGCTTCAACCGCTTCAACACCGGAGGCCGTTACAATCCGGTAACCGACATTTGGACGGCCACCAGCACCACGAGCGCTCCCTCTGCACGTCAGCTCCACATCGGTGTCTGGACAGGCACGGAAATGATTATCTGGGGGGGATATGATGGTAGTATCTACCTCAACACCGGAGGTCGTTATAATCCAGCGACCGATCTGTGGACTACCACC
>JBDTUW010000303.1:0-5770 GCA_040007555.1 Acidobacteriota bacterium
GCTATGAGAACTTCTGCAAGGCTTTCCTGCGTGCTCGCGTGGGCGCTGGTTGTGCTGGCTGCGAGCGCGGTGGACGCGCAGCAGCCCACCAAGCGGTACGATCTACTCATCAAAAACGGTCGCGTCATTGACCCGAAAAATAACATCAATGAACAGCGTGACGTAGCCGTGACGGCTGGCAAGATCGCCGCCGTCGAAAGGAATATTGATCCAGCGACGGCGACGAAGGTGATTGACGCGAGCGGCCTCTACGTCGCGCCCGGCCTGATTGACATTCACGTCCACGTCTACACTGGCACGGGCGCGCGCGCATACACCGGCGACCTGAGCGTTTATCCGGACCCGCAAAGCTTCCGTGCCTGCACGACGACGATGGTTGACGCAGGCAGCTCCGGGTGGCGCAACTTCGAAGACTTCAAGCAGCGCGTGATTGACCGTGCGAAGACTCGTGTCTTCGCTTTCATCAACATCGTCGGCAACGGAATGGCGGGCGGCCAGTTCGAACAGAATACCGACGACATGGATTCGCAAAAGACAGCAGAGATGGCGAAGAAGTATCCCGAGGTCGTCGTCGGCTTTAAGACCGCGCACTATGCCAAGCCCGACTGGACAGCGGTTGATCGCGTGCTGGAAGCGGGACGCCTGGCAAATCTTCCGGTCATGGTGGACTACGGTCAAGTGCTCGCCGAGCGGCCGCACGAAGAGTTCTACCTGAAGAAAATGCGTCCCGGCGACATTTACACGCACATCTACCGCCCGATGGACCCGACTCTGGATGAGAACGGGAAAGTGCGCGCATACCTGTTTGAGGCGAAGAAGCGCGGCGTGATCTTCGACGTCGGTCATGGAGGTGGCAGCCTCGTCTGGCGCTACGCCGTTCCCTCGATGAAGCAGGGCTTCGTGCCCGATTCAATCTCGACCGACCTGCACGTGGGCAGCATGAATGCCGGCATGAAGGACATCGTCAACGTCATGTCGAAGTTCCTGAATCTGGGAATGCCGCTCGAAGAGGTGATCTTGAAGTCCACCTGGAACCCGGCCAAAGAGATTCGTCGGGAGATGTTTGGCCATTTGACGGTCGGCGCTGCGGCGGACGTGGCAGTGTTTCGGCTGGAGCGTGGCGACTTCGGTTTCGTTGACAGCGATAAGCTGTTGATGAAGGGCTCGCAACGGCTCGCGTGCGAAATGACGCTCATGGGCGGCAATGTGATGTGGGATTTAAACGGCCGTGGCAGCGCGCCGTGGCAGAACGCGCCACAGATCAAGAAGTGAGAAGGTCGCGAGGTCAGACCGCCGCGATGGCTCCGAGGGTCCCAGGAAACCCCCGGCCGGCGCTGGCCAGGTAGGGGCGGGGCTCGTCCCCGCCCGCATGGTGAATCGAATCCAATCGGGGACAAGCCCCGCCCGTACCAATTGCGAGCCGTCCCTCAGACAGCGCGCGCTTCTGTCTAACTGCGAAATTCTTTCCGGGTGGATCTGCGATAAAGACGCCAAATTTGCCCGTCTGGGGGCTTGCGATTCCCTTAAGTTCAAAGAATATGCACTTCGGTTAGGGGCACGCTGCTTGCCTTAATCAATTTGCTGTTCAGGGAAAGCGCAATGGTCCGTCATCGCAAAGCTTCTTTCAAAACCAACTCCGACATTCACTGCCAACCACAGTGAGGAGTTTGATCACCAGCGGGGGATTCAGGACTTTTCCAGACGGTTTCAGAAATGAGGGCGACTGCTCTCCCGGAGATAAATTCATTTGATCACGTCTCCGGGGAACAAATAGTTGAGAATTGAGTCTGGCTCACTCTCCTCTCGACCATGCTGGAATCCACCAGTTCGCCCCAGGACCAGAGCTTAGTGTGAAGGAGTAGTACAATGGGATTATTCGATAAGATGTTCGGAAACCTGGCTGACGCGGCCAAGGGACAGCCTAAGGTGGAAGAACGTTTCAACGAACTCAAGCAGAAATACCAGACAGTCCTGACGACCGCCGATCAGCAGCACATTGAGTTCCAGAATTTGCACGTTGCAGACAACAAGCTCTTCATCAAAGGCACGGCGCCGTCAACGGATGCCAAGAACAAGTTCTGGGATCAAATTAAACTGGTCAACCCCACCATGGATGACATCACAGCTGATATCGGTGTCTTGGAGTCCCGTACTCAAGGGGCCGTGGCTGGGGGGAGCGTCGCGGTGACCGAGACCTATACGGTCAAGGCGGGCGATACTCTCTCGAAGGTCAGCAAGCAGTTCTATGGCAACCCGAACGAGTACATGCGAATCTTCTATGCGAATCGCGACAAATTGCGCGATCCGAATAAGATTCAGATCGGTCAGGAACTGACCATACCGAAGGAGTAACGCTCTCACCTGAGAATCAACTCTCAAACCTTCCAGGAGCAGGTGGAGAAGCCTCTGCCTGCTCCCGTGATTGAGCCTCGGCTGTCTCAGGATCGGCCGTTTAGGTGGCTTTGATGTCTCACTCAGCTGCTCAAACGAGGCAGCTAATATTGATCCACATCGCACGTGACGCGGTTCGACCCACTGCGAGACGATCCTCGCTTCAACAAACTGCTCAGAGACATGGGTATGAATCAGGATTGAAGCCCTCCCACACGATCGTCGCCGAGCATTTGCTTCAGCCTTTTACTCGCTTTTCGAGATCAAGGGCGCGCTCCAGAACGCGAGAATCACCACCAGGGAGAGTTAATCGCCCTCTCACGAATGCTGCCCCCTCCGATCACTATCTCTCTCCGGGCCTGCGACAAGGGTTGCGTCTCTGCAATAAGGTGAAATAACCGCTTTGACATCACGCGGCGAAAAGACGCTTCGAACGCATCTGCTATCTGTCCACACATTTTTGACAATTTTCGAGCGAACTTCACTATGGGGAAACTGCGTCTCGCTCTCAGTGACGGCCGTGAACTCGGTGACTCGCACCTGCTGGCCGCGACTGGTATGGTCTACCCGCACGCATCCCGCGCCAGGAGTCTCAGAGCACACGGGCGCAGGAGTCTATTACGGCGCGTCGACGACGGAAGCGCCGGTGTTCGCCGGCCGGTGCGTTGTGGTCGTCGGCGGCGGGAACTTGGCGTAGGTAGCGGCATTGGTGGGAGCCCCCAGGTTCGGTCTCAGTCCTTCCACGCCTCAACTATCATCGCATCATCTTCGCATGTCAGCGGACGGCGGTGAAAATCGCCGTAGATCTCAAAACGGGCGAATCCAGCCGCCCGCAAGAGCAGCTCCAATTCGTTTTTGTAAATGTAGCGCAAACTCATCTCGGAACGATGGGTCTGCTGCACGCTGCCATCGGCGCCCAGCAATTCCAGCTCGTTGATTGAATGTTGAACCTGTTCGACGCGGTTGAAACTGCGGGTATCGTACATCCGCATCGGTAGTCCGGTCGACGGATGCGGCAGTTCGCCTTCCAGCACGCGCGTGTTCTGCGGCGTGCCGATGATCGCCAGCGATGGAAAGAACGTGTCAAAGGCCAGCAGATCACCAGGCATCAGATGCTGCCTGCATAGCGAAAGGCAGCGGATTTGCGCCGCTTGCGTCATGTTGTGGCCGACCGCATTGAAGGGAATCATGACCAGCGCGTAGCGGCGCGGTAGCTCGAAGTCGCTCATGTCGGCCTGATGCAGGCGAGGCGAAAGCCCCAAATCCACTGCGGAGCGTGCGGAGCATCGGGGCAAACAAGTCCAACCCCTCGATGTCGATACCCGCCTGCAGGCAAGGCAACAGGATCCGGCCCGTACCGCAGCAGACATCCAGCACCGGTCCCCGGGCTCCCTTTGCCAGGCCGGTGTAGAAGTCGAACCCATAAGGGATGTCCTTGAGGATGAGGTCGTAGACCTCGCCGTCGTCAAACGGTGTGGGAAGCATTTCGGTAGATCCACTCATGGTTGAGCCTGCCATCTCACTCCTGCAGCCTTTGTCGGCCGGACCAGGTTTTTCTACGGCCTGTTCATCGAGCGCCAATCAAACAGAACTGGATTGCCAAACATGTCAATGACCTCTCGACGCAGTGGCTCATCGTCAAACAGCCGGATTCGCGGTACTCGCTCTGCCGACTGTCCCTTGCGACGAAATGTAATATTCACAAGCGTGCGCCAGCCAGCCACCATGGATCGCCCTGGCTGTAATGCGAGCGCGACGCCGATCCGGCCCGTCTCTACCTGCGAGTTGTTAAGGATCAGTGTTGCGCCAGTCGCATCACGATCAGTCTTCACGTCTACTAATTGCCACAGTGCTGGATCGAACGAGAGACTGAAGCCGATCGCATTCTCGATTCCGCTGGAATCGATCCAGAACACGACATTCGCCAATTGAGTTCGCGCCAATAAAGAGGCAACTATTGCGACGGAGCCAGTCTGAATGAAATGCCGGTTCGGGACGCTGCTGACCGCAGCGAGACGATCGCCGTAAGATGCCACTGGCGCAGTCGGGCTGCTCGGCCCGGCGGTTGCCGTGATCGGATCGAGGTTTGCTCCATATCGACCGGCCTGAACCCAATCAGCCAGCGAAAGCACTCCATCGCCGCCCGTGCCTCGCGGAGCGCAATCTGCTCGCTGGAATTCGCTGCCAGCCGACGCAGAGTCCAGCCCTGCTGCGAATCGCCCTGTCTGAACCCAGTCCGCGAGGGTGAGTGAACCGTCGCCGAGCGAACGCGGGGCGGTGTCGCCTTCATAGCCGGGCTGCTGGATGGCCGCGCCGGAGTCCTCCGAAATGCGCAGAACCGTCGCGTCCACGGCTTCGAAATTTGAGCCGAGCAGTTGCCCGAGCGCGTGGAGATGGTCGTCGTTCCAGCGGGGATCCGGTTTACCCGAGATGAACCAGGCAGAGCCATTGTCGGCGAGGATGATTCCGTACTTCTTCATCGCGCGAAGGATAACCTGCACGTCTGACGGATACGTGCTGATGTCGAAGCTTGCTTTCAACCTGAAGCGCTCCCCCATTCTTGGATACTGCGGGCCGGTCAGATCCGAGGCGTAATGACGCGCGGGCCAGACGAATTCGCGCCGCGTCTCAGGCGCCGTAAACCGGATGGCGTGCTTGATCTCACCGCTTTGCACTTCTTCATAGGTCACGAGGCCAGGCATGATCGGCAGACCCGCCGCGTCAGCGGATGTCCACGTCGCCGGGCGAAGGGCATTCGACTTCAGATCGTAGATGGCGCCTGAACCCGCGTTCCAACTGGATGGCTGCGGAAATCCACGGTAGAGCTCGTACAGCACACAGTTATCGGTATCGATCGCGATGGCGTGGCGGTCGCCAGTTGAATTGCTGCCCCCCTCGATCGGCGCGTTCAGCGGAACGGCGTATGGTCCCGGATCGCTCTCGTTCGCGTAAAGGAAAGTTGCAGGATACTTTGTCTGAGAACCCGACACGGTGATGAAGGGGATGCCGATAGGACCGCCGTTCCAGGTGCCCGCTCCGAAGTCTGCGTGGAAGCCCAGGCTTGCTCCGATGGTGTTCATCAAGGTGCTGGAATTCGGGAGGACCTGCAGCGTATCGATGGGGGTGTTCCAGATGTTATTGGCCGGCAGTACGGTACAAGCGCCGATTGTCTGCTGACCGAAGGTGTTGCCTGCCAGCAGGACTGATAACACGATGCCGAGCAGGGTAGAACGGTTCATGACGAGCTCTTTCTGTGAGGACGGGGAAAACTTTGCCTCTCGTCATTATAGCCTTCATACGGAACAGAAATACTGCGATAAATTCAAGATATGAAGCGTTCATCAGCGGACGGCAACTTCTTCGCGCTATAGGGCGCTTT
>JBDTUW010000304.1:0-5766 GCA_040007555.1 Acidobacteriota bacterium
GTTGCGCCCGAGGCCGTGAACGCGATGAACCAGGCAATCATCGACGGCGTTCGACGAGATGGGCGCGTTTTTATGTCTTCAACGCTGCTCGACGGCCGTTTTACGTTGCGGATGGTGGCGTTGTCGTTCCGAACTCATCGCAGGACAATCGATCTCGCGCTTCGCGTTCTCTCGGAGCAGGTAGCCGCGCTGGGCGCTTCACGTTCGTGGTCCCGCCTTTAGCCGGAATCTTTCCATTTCGAGACAATGCGTTTTAGAGGCAGTACTGCAATCCTGCCTACCTTCAAAGGAATGAACGCTGACCGCACTCCAGCGACAACTAAGAGATTGCGTCGATCCGCCGGCTCACACTAAACTGAGCGCATGCCAACGTCCCAATTGCCCACACTGCGAGCCCAATTCAATCCGCTCATTCGACCATATCTGGTTGTGACAATCGGGCTCACGATGGTCGCGTCAGTTATCGGCATTCCGCTGGCCCTGATCTGGTTTCTGGGTGTCGGGCAATGGTGGGCTGGGCATTACTTTGAGAAACTCGAATGCCAGCTTAGTGAAAAGACACTGCGTTTCCGCAAAGGCATTCTGGTCCAGGTCGAGAAGACGATTCCGCTGGAGAACATCCAGGATGTGACCTTTATCGAGGGCCCGATTCTGCGGCGTTTCAATCTCAGCAAACTGAAATTTGAAACTGCCGGTCACGGCGCCGGCCATGCTAATGCCATGGAGCTGACGGGTATCATCGATGCGCACGATTTTCGCAATCGAATCCTCGAGGCACGTGATGAACTCAAGCGAAAGTCGCTTCAACCCGGCCAGCCCATTGCCTCCCTGGCTGATCATGAATTGGCATCCGCCCAGCTTGAGTCGCTAAAGGGCATTCAGCAGAGCCTGGACGAAATCGTTGCATTAATTAAAAGCAAACATTAGAAGGCGGCGCGATCACGTAGCGCAATTTGCCAAGATTGCGTGCAATTGGTCTGTCGATACCATGCGGCGCAATTCAGGCAAATTGCGCGACTTGGATGGGTTTCATTTCGATCAGTGATCCTATCGGATCAGAGTAATGCCCGTCAGCAACTGACAGTCGTAGATACGGAGTTCAGTCTTGTGATCAGAATCCGCAACATCGACCACATCGTTCTCCGGGTCAGCAATCTGGAGCGCATGATTGATTTCTACTGCAACGTTCTTGGTTGCGAGGTCGAACGCCGCCATGAAGAGCTCGGTCTGGTTCAGTTACGCGCAGGGAGTTCTTTGATTGACCTTGTGCCGGTGGATGGTGAACTTGGGCGAGCGGGTGGCGCCGCACCCGGTATCGAGGGGCGCAACGTCGATCATTTCTGTCTGAGGATCGACTCGTTCGGTGCGAAAGAAATCCAGGAACATCTTGCGAGCATGCACATCGCCGCCGGCGAAGTCAGCTCCCGATACGGAGCTGAGGGTGAAGGACCATCGATATACATCAACGATCCGGAAGGCAATATGGTTGAGCTCAAGGGCGCGCCCTGGTAGCTTCGTCGGCGTGTCCGTCTTTGCGTCTTTCGCGGCTTCGCGTGAGTCTTCCGGAGCTGCAACGTGGCCCTTCGCCTCAAAGATCCGCACATGCCATCTGGAGTTGTGGTCGAGAGACATCAGAGTAGACTCAGTCAATCCAGGTGGCACTGAAACCGAAGGCGCGCACAGGGTTGGAGTCATCGGAAGCGACTTTGAAGTGCGCAAACTCCGCTCGGAAGGTTTGGACAGTCGGGGGACATCGCGCCAATCGCAGTATTCCTGGCCTCGCCTGCCTCAGGATGGCTGACCGGTGAGGTGCTGGTGGCTTCGGGCGGCTACCGATAAGACGACTCAAACATGATGACAATTTGGGCAGTCTTCCATGGCTCCGGTTGAGTTTACTGGAGCGTGGAAAACTGCCCATTTTGTAGGGGAAGAAGGGCGAGTAGTGGGGCTCGAACCCACGACCTCCTGAGCCACAGTCAGGCGTTCTAACCAACTGAACTATACTCGCCACAAGATATAGCCGGTGGAATACCACTCGGGGCCAAGCAAGCACTCTAGACCATCTCCGCCACTCTTTTCAAGCCACACCGCCCCCGTTCGATAGCCTCGCGAACGGCCTCCACTGGTCTCTCCAGGCCATTGCGAATGCGATTGATGCCCGCTAATCTCGGCGGTGCGGTACCACCTATGTCAGCAATCACCATCCCCGCAGCAATCGTGGACGAGATCAAGGCCCACGCGCTCAGCGAAGCACCCAACGAATGCTGCGGTATGCTTGGGGGCGCCGGCACCCGGGTCACTTCGCGTTACGCTCTCCGAAATCTCTCGCCGTCTCCGGAAACTCGCTACTCCGCTGCTCCCGAGGACATCTTTGTCACAATGCGAAAAATGCGACTCGCCGCTCAAGAACTCGTCGCCATCTATCATTCACATCCGCGCGGCCGACCATACCCTTCCGCGACCGACATCGACCTCGCTTACTATCCGGAGATCGCGTATCTCATCGTCGCCCTGACTCCGGCACCCGAAATCGCGGCATTTCGCATCGTCAAGAGGTTCGTCGCCAAAGTCGAAATCGTCATCCAAAACGAATGAGTGCACCCCCTCCCGCGGCTCCTCAATCAGAGAAGCCTCGCAGAAAGGCGTGCACCATTCTCAATCAGCCAGCAATGATAGGAGCAGGCGCCTTGCTAGAAGATAAACTTCGCGGCAAGTTGGCCGACCCTGGCAGAACCAGGTAATCCGTAATCAAACTGAGCGCGAGCGTCGCCAAAGTCGGTGCGATTCGCCAGTGTGATCCGCGGATTCCGCGTTGTCACCGTCGGATCGCCCGCCACACTCGTCAACACTGTCGCCGTCGCCAGCTGAGTATTGAAGAGTGAGAAGTTGATCCGATTGAATGCATTGAACAGCTCGCCGAGCAACTGAATCTTAAACCGCTCAGTAATAAAGATCGTCTTGCTCAGCCTCATATCCAGACTGACGAACTTGTCGCGCCGGAACGTGTTTCTGCCAAAGCCGGGCACTCGATCCGTAAAGCGATTGCCATCATTGTTAATATCCACCGATCCCACCAGCGCGGAAAACGGCGGATTGGACGCTGCCTGGATGATACCGCTCACCTGCCAGCCATCTACAAACAGCCGCGCTCCCCGGTTCAAACCACGGAAGTATGCAAGGTCCCAGACCGCGCTCGCAACAAAACGATGCGGCACATTGGCATCGCCAACCGCTCGATCATCGTTGAGGTTGAAGACCTGTTGCACCCACTTCGAATCGTCGCCGGTATTGAATGGAACCACCGACGTGCCATCCGGTTTGTTGTCGATCACTTTCGACCAGGTATAGGAAGCCGAAAGCTGGAAGTTCGCGGCGTAACGCTTGTTCACCGAAAGCACCAGAGCGTTGTAGTTAGAATCACCCGTCGATTCAAACTGGCTGATCCGCGAAAAACCCGTGACTGGTCTATCCGGAGTTCCATTGACACCCGGATGACGCAGCAAATTGGGGAAGCCACCGAGTACCGGATAGCTGACCGGCGCCAGCAGGTTGATGTCTCGTGTCCGTTGGATATGAGTTCCCGCCACTCTCAGGTAGGTCGCACTCACCGCGAGATCGTTTCTCAAGCCGTACTCGACGCCGAAGCTCGCCTGCTGCGTGTAGGGCTGCTGAAAGTCCTTGTCGAAGACGAAAATGCTCGGAATGCTCGGTGTGAAAGCCGCCACCTGCGCCAGATCCGTAAAGCGACCGGGGTAGGCAAAAGGCAGTGTCGGCCGGTTGAGATCGATGAGCACCACACTCAGCCCGTTCTGAGTGTGCGCGGTTCCGAGCATGATTGAAGGTGTGCGGCCGTAGAACATGCCGTAGCCGCCCCTCACCACTAACTTCTCTTTTGGATTCCACGCAAAACCGAACCGCGGCGCGATGTTGTTGTAGTCGTTGTTGAGAAGCGAGGTGTCCACTCCAAAGGCCGACAAACGAGGATCGGGATTACGAACCGGCGGTTTGGCCATCTTCTGAATGTCATACCGCACACCAAAATTGACTGTCAGGTTTGACTTGACGCGCCAGTCATCCTGAAGGAAGAAGCCGTACTCCTGGAAATCCGGATGCGACCTCGCACCTTGCGTTCCCAGCCCGGCAAACGCCTGCGCGTAGCGGCTGACGATACCTTTCGAGAAATCAGCATAGCTGTCAAAGAAGTATCGACCGCCAAACTGGCCGGGGAAGAAATTGAGAATCCGCTCGAGATTGACATCAAACCCGCCCTTGATGTTGTGCGAGCCTTTAATAAACGTGACGTTGTCGATCAATTGCCACTTGTCTTCCGTCGTTTCGCGAGGGCTGAAGTTATTCCGGCCAAACACGATCACGACGCGCCCGCCTTGATTGACGTTGGCTTCGGGAGCATCGCTGTTGGCAAAGCCAGGTTCGCGGTCCTTGGCGATCTGAACACGGAACTCATTGAGCAATCGCGGGGTGAATGACGTGTTGAGAGTGATGCTCAGCGAATCCGTTCTGACATTACTATTGCCGGTGTGCTCCAGAGCGCTGGTGGCGCCGCTGCTCTCGAGGTTCGTGCCGGTGAAGTTCTGGCGGTTGTAACGAAAGCCGAGGCGATTCTCCGATGTGATCTGCACATCAACCTTCGCCAAATAGACATCCTGATTGAACTGACGAACATAGCTCGCCTGAAGCGGTGCGATCAACGCAAAGCCTCGCTGTGAATCAGCATCCGTTGGCGCGAGGGCGCCAAAGCTCACTACATTGGGCTGCGTGCTGCGCTGGCCGTCATAATTGAAAAAGAAAAAGGCGCGGTCCTTCTTGATTGGTCCGCCTATGAACCCGCCAAACTGATTGAAGTGATAAGGCGGTTTTACCGGGGCCGGAACCATCGCTCCATTGACGCCGCGGGTTGCGTCGAAACGCAGCTGATTCGCGTTCAAGGCCCGATCGCGATAGAACTCAAAGATCGAACCATGAAAGTCATTGGTTCCAGACTTGGTGATGACATTGATCGCGCCGCCCGCCGCTCGTCCAAATTCGGCTGAGAACGTATTGGTGTTGACTTGAAACTCCTGAACCGCGTCCTGGCTGAACTGGTATGGTGCCCGACCGGAACCGGTTCTTCCAAGAGCCTGCCCAAAGAAGAGATTGTTGTTGTCGACACCGTCGATCTGAACGCTGTTGAGAGTGCCCTTCTGCCCGCCAAATGAGAGGTCTCCCTGTCGTGCATCGCGGACGACACCCGGTGTCAGTGTGACAAAGTCCAGGAAGTTTCGGCCATTGACCGGCAGGTTTGAAACCGCGCGTTCGTTAACCGAACTACTGACACTCGGACGCGTCGTCTCCACGATCGGCCCCTCCGCGGAGATGGTGACCGTCTCGACGCCTCCCGAGATTGAGAGCTGAACATCGAAGTTCAGCTTCTGGCCTACAGTCAACACGACGTGGGCCCTGCTTTCGGCAAAATTTCCCGCTTTGATTTTCAGTGAATAATAGCCCGGCGGAAGGAGTGGCAGCCTGTAGATACCACTCTGATCCGTATTGATCTCGCGGCTGAATCCGGTTTGCGAACTGTGCACGGAGACGGTTGCATTGGGAACAACGGCGCCTGCAGGGTCCGTGACTATTCCCTCGATGGTTGAGGTTGCGGCCTGCTGGCCGAGAATTGGTAGAGCCGCGATCAGAAGCAGTCCCGCAAGCGAGACCAAGCTTCGTGAAAGGCTTCTCACAGTGAAGAATTTCTCCATCTTGTTTCCTCCT
>JBDTUW010000305.1:0-5756 GCA_040007555.1 Acidobacteriota bacterium
ATCCTCAGCAATCAGGAGAGCATTGAGCGCTTCGTGGGAAGCTTGTCCTACAGCCCAACGCCTTCAAACTGAGCGGTAGAGCGATTTCACGCGAGGCTCCGCGCGCGCAATCGCCCTACCGTTGTTGCGCTAGCCGAAAGCTCTTTTGTTCTTCTCTCAGACGGTCGCTTCCTCGATCTCCACACTCACTCGCTCCTGTCCACCTGGGCCGCAAGCAATTCAACCCAAGCTTCTGTAATCCAACGCTATTACGCGCAGCGCGACCATCCCATAGCCACCGGGGAGTGTGATCAATCTCACACCAAAGACGTGACGTCTATAACAGCCGTATCCAGACAATGTGGGTAGAGTGTGCGTGTGGTAAGGACAACCACGTTGAAGGAGCGTTATGTATTTGTCGACCGGATCATCAAGCTATTCGCCTCGCATCTTCAGTTTGTGCCTCTCGAACGCCCGCCGCACCGTAACAGTCCGGCGGGCGCTCTTGTGGATAGCCATAGCACCGGGCGCACCGGGCTTCCACCGCCTCAACGATTGCGTCATCGATGTATCCGGCTGATTTGCACACTGAAGCACGTCGTCCGAATGCATGGAAGTATTTACTGTCAGGCACAATTGCCAATTTGCAGGAGGTAAAATGCAGAATCAAACCAGCACTCTTACTGTCAGCCGAACGTCTTTGTTCTCAAGTATCCGTTGTCTTTGCCTTCTGGCCGTCGCGGGTCTCGTAGTTGCCCTCTCCGCTTGTGCACCGGTTCAGACAGGCAACGATCAATCCAAGGACTTTAACGTCAATCTCGTGGAACTAAAGGATGCCAAGTACAAGACGCTGTCAGAAGCAGAAGGCGGATTGAGTGCCCAGCAGCGCGACGATATCGATGAGAAGGTGGCTGAGTTCATGGCATCGAAGCCCGTTCCGATTGCCGGATGTGCGATAGCGATTACGCGCAATGGTCAGATTGCTTATCTGCAGGATTATGGAAAGGCCGATCAGGCTGCCAACCGTGATTTCACGATAGCGACGCCCGCCCCCCTCGGGTCGATCTCCAAGACTCTGACGGCCGTGGGTCTGCTCGCAATGGTTCAGGATGCGAAGCTAAACCTCGATGAGCCTTTACTCGACCAGATGGGTCTGACGCCGGGTGTCGACACCGGATGGACAGACGATCCCTCTCTCCGGGACGTACTGGCGCATAAGGGCGGCTTTATCGAGGGGACACAACCTGTCTGGGCGCCCGGCACCTTCGATGACGGCGCGAGCATGGCGGCGGACTTTCCGATGATAGCGTATCCGAGCCTGCAACCCTTACTCGTGTTTCAGGGATACAGAATGGCGGCGGGTAATCAGGTGCCGGCTGACGTCGGGGAGGTTGTCTACTCGAACGTCGGCTACAGTCTGGCGGGTTCGCTGCTCGATTACCGCAGCAAGATGGGCGACATTCCGGCTCACATGCAGGGTTACGAGCGCTATATCTGGCATCGTGTGGGTCGTGGCTCGTTCGCGACGGAGCCAACCATGATTACGGCATGTCTTGCGACTGATTTTCGAATGTCGGACATCAAGAACTTCGCGGTCGGCTACGCGCAGAACGGCAGCGAGCTAAAGTTCGACGACTTGAACGATCAGGGGTGGGGCTGGGAGGGACCCTCTGGCGGCTGGGCAATGACGATCGGTGACCTGGCACGGTTGATGCTGATCATGCAGTCCGATGCGGTTATCGACAAAACCACGATTAATTTGGAGATGCGACAGAGCTACGGCCTTCTATTCGACGACGGAACCAAAGTGGGTCTCGGACTGGAATTGGCCGGAGATGGCAGCTGGTTCGGTAAGGGCGGCGATATTCTCGGCTACACTGCAGACTTCAAAATCTGGCCATCGACGCTCTCCACGGACTGGGGTGTTGCGTTTGTTTGCAACCAGAAATATGCAGGAAAAGGGCTTACTTCGGACCTGCACGACATCCTCGCATCGCCGACGCCTGGTAACAGCAGCGGCGGTGGAGTACAGCGGCAGGAAGTTGGCGATCCGCTTGTCGAACTCGCGAAGCAGTACGAGCCGCTTCTCCGCCAATCCGCCGAGCGGTACCTGCGTCAGGGTGAAACTCCGGAAGAAGCATGGCGCGAGGCAAAGAAAGACGTTCTCTCCCTTCCCAACGGCCGTCAGTTTGTTGAGGCATTGGAGCGAGGCGACCTGGCGAGTGCGTTGCGGTTGCTTCCAAAAGTGATCGTGCCGAAGAAGGTTCCAACACGGTAGTCGCCGACGTCAGCGGCATTCGAAGAAAGGTAAGTAGAAGGAAGGCACAACCGTGCCTTCCTTTCGCGTTTTGAGTCTTTCGTGCTGAGAAGACAACCTAAAGGTCGAACTCTGAACGGCGGTGCTCATGTGAGCCGATAGACGCGATCGGATCGAACATACCTCCCCATCCAACCGTATAGCGAGTTAACGAGTGTCTGGTCGGTGAGAAACGGGAGGAGACTATGTTTTGTTCTTCGTGCGGCTCGGCGGTCAAACCAAACCTGACCTTCTGCAATCACTGCGGCGCCAAGCTCAAGACCGTGAAAGTCCCAACCATCGCGAAGGCAAACGAGGCCTCGGCCGAATCACTGGTGTGGGCGATCGTCGCAGTCTTCGCCGTCGGTATGGGAACGACGATTGGGCTCATGGCGGTGATGAAGAATGTGCTCGACTTCAATGAAGGTGTCATCATCGCCTTCACCGCCGTGAGTTTTCTGCTCATGATCCTCGTAGAACTGGTGTTTGTCTCGATGCTGATTGCTCGCAGGAGACAGCCGAGAGAGGATGATGAGCAACTGGACCAGTTTAGAGCCCAGGTTCTCGCCGAACTGCACGCAGCACCCATCCGCGTCCCCGGAGAGCCCGCCGGTAGCGTTACTGAGCACTCGACGAAGTCGTTTCAGAATGCGGAGTAGGCGAGTAGGGGAAGATTAACGCCTCTGCGTTAATCTTCCTGACCCCTGACCCCTGACCCCTGACCCCTGACCCCGCGCCCCGGTTCCCGCTTTTCCTTGACAACGTTACCCTGAAATATCTATCCTTATTGTTTTGCGCAAGCTGCCGATTCGGTGGCTGGAGCCGTGTCGTGTCAGCGTATGTTTGAAGCGTTATCGGACAAACTCAAGAAAGTCCTCAAGGACCTGCGAGGAGAGGGGCGGCTGACCCCGGAGCACCTCGATCTCGCCATGCGCGAGATCCGCATCGCACTCCTTGAAGCCGACGTTAACTATAAGGTCGTCAAGGACTTCATTGAGCGAGTCAAAGCGAAGGCCCTCGGCGCGGACGTGCTCCAGGCGCTCTCACCCGGTCAACAGGTCGTCAAGATCGTCCACGATGAAATGGTCGAGATGCTGGGCGGTACCTCCAGCCGGTTGCTCTTTACCGCCAAACGGCCTAACTCGGTCTTGATCGTCGGCCTCCAGGGCTCGGGTAAGACTACGTCGACCGGAAAAATCGCGCGCTGGCTGCAACAAAACCAGAGCCGAAGCCCGCTGCTGCTCTCCGTAGACGTTTACCGTCCGGCAGCGCGGGAGCAGTTATCGGTGATCGCAAAAGCGATCAATCTGCCGATCTTTGAAGGTACCGGGATCAATGATCCGCTTGAACTCTGCCGCGCAGCGCGCCTCCACGCCGAACAGGTCGGGTTCGATACGCTCATGATCGATACCGCAGGCCGGCTGCATATCGATGATGCTCTTATGGAAGAGCTGCAGCAGATCAAGCGCGAGATGCAGCCCGTTGAGACGCTTTTTGTCGCCGATGCCATGACCGGTCAGGACGCTGTCCGCAGCGCCGCCGAGTTCAACACGCGTATCGGTGTGACCGGCGTCGTGCTGACCAAGATGGATGGAGACGCGCGCGGTGGCGCAGCGCTCTCGATCAAAGAGGTTACGGGGCAGCCGATCAAGTTTGTCGGCGTTGGCGAGAAGTACGATGCGCTCGATCCGTTCTATCCGGAGAGAATAGTCTCGAGGATTCTCGGGATGGGCGATGTTCTCTCGCTGATCGAGAAGGTGCAGAGCGAGGTCGACGAGAAGAAGGCGCTCGAGCTGCAGGAAAAGATCTCGGCGAATGAGTTTACGCTCGAGGATTTCCGCGATCAGTTGACTCAGGTCAAGAAGCTCGGCTCGCTCGAAAGCATCATCGGTATGTTGCCCGGGGATATGTTCAAGGGAATGCCGAAGATGACCCCGGAGATGACTTTGCAGATGGAGAGCGAGTTGAAGCGAACCGAAGCGATCATCAACTCGATGACGCCGAAGGAGCGCGAAAATCATCAGGTCATCAACGGTAACCGGCGGAAACGGATTGCCGCCGGGAGCGGGACGCACGTCAGCGACGTCAACAGTCTGCTGAAGCAATATGTTGAGATGAAGAAGATGATGCGCCAGATGACTGGCAGCGGCATGCTCGGCGGGTTGGGTGGTCGAGTCGCGCGCCGCCTGACCGGGATTGGACCACGTAAGAAAAGGGTCAAAAAGAAGAAACGCAAATGAGTCTGTAGGGGGTTGATGGCCGCATCCTTCACCCGATCGAGGAGCAGGGGTTGCTGGCGTCCGTTGTGCGAAGTGCACTATAATCCGCAGGCTTTAACACTTTCGGAGGTACATGTTTTGTTAGCCATTAGATTGACCAGGCAGGGAGCAAAGAAGAGGCCGTTTTATCGAGTTGTCGTCGCCGACAAGTCAGCGAAACGCGATGGCCGGTTTGTCGAAATCGTGGGTCATTACAACCCGTGTCGTGAACCGATTGAACTTAAGCTCAATCACGAGCGGATCAGCTATTGGATAGGCAAAGGGGCTCAGCCGAGCGACACCGTTCGCAACCTTATCCGCAAGAGCGAAAAGCAGAGTGTTGTCGTCGAGGCCGAACCAGCCGCTTAAGGCGCCCGTTTCCGGCTCCCACGTTCGGCAATTAGCGACCTGGGTTCGCGGCAAACGCTGAGCTAGAGGTGGGAGTTATGAAGGAACTGGTCGAATTGATCGCCAAATCGCTGGTCGACCATCCCGATGATGTCCGAGTCATCGAAATTGACGGGTCTCAGGCAACAGTTCTCGAGTTGCGCGTCGGGGATGGAGATCTTGGCAAAGTGATCGGCAAACAGGGCCGGACCGCACGCGCCATCCGGACGATCCTGAGCGCTTCCGGCACCAAATTGAAGAAGCGATTCGTGCTTGAGATTCTCGAATGAGTTCGCCGCGACCTGCTGCCGCCGATCTGATCTCGATTGCGCGGATCGCAAGACCCCAGGGACTTCGCGGTGAGGTGATCGCCGATGTCCTGACAGACTTTCCGGAACGCTTCACCGCACCGAGAAAGGTCTGGGGTGTGAGGCCTTCCGGGCAGATCGAGGAGTTCCAGCTCGAGCGCTCGTGGATGAACAAGACTCGAGTCGTTCTGAAGTTTGTTGGGTGTGATGACCGGAACCAGGCAGAAACGCTGCGCGATGTACGACTCGGGATTACGAACGAGGAATTGCGACCGCTGCCGCCGGACACCTATTACGATTTTGACCTGGCTGGATGTGAAGTAGTAGCGACCTCTGGCGAGGTTGTCGGTCAGGTAGAAGCAGTTGAGAGACACGGAGCGGCGCCGCTGCTCAAAGTTCGCGGGGACGGTCGAGAGCATCTGATTCCCCTGGTTCTTTCGATTTGTGTTGAGATCGATATCGCGCGGAAACGAATTGTCGTCGCGCCGCCGGATGGATTGCTCGATTTGTAAGCGTCCCGGGGTAGAG
>JBDTUW010000306.1:0-5753 GCA_040007555.1 Acidobacteriota bacterium
CTAACCAGGCGTCCAGCGGTTCCTTCACCCTGTCTGATATCCGATAAGAGCTTCTCTGTCTGCATGACTGTCCGGTTGAGATTGACGTAGAAGGCGTCATCGCTGACGAACTTACCGATCGTTCCCTCGCCCGCCTTGACCTTCCCAGTCATCTCCTTGACGTCGGCGGAAATGTCGTTGAGGTTCGAAACCGCCCTCTGGGAAGCGTTGATGATATCCCCGACACTTTTCTGCGCCAGACTATTGATGACGCCGCCATTCTGGATGGGCGTTCCTTTGACCGTTCCCGGGGTGATATCGATGACATTGTCCCCAAGCACGCCAGCGCCCTTGAGAACAGCCAGTGAATCCGAGCGGATTCGTTCGATGGCTGGCCGGCCGTCAAGGTTTCCGTTGATCTCCATGATGATTTCGAGATTATTGGCGGCATCTTGCGATGCTGGAATCTGATTCGAGAAGTTGATGGAGGAGACGCTGCCGATCTCCTTGCCGGAGAGGCGAACCTCGGCTCCCTTGCGCAGCCCGTCGACCGACGCCATGTACGTCTTGACAATCGTCTTCCGGCCGAAGAGTTTGATGTCACCGCTGACGGCGAAGATGACCATGACCAGGCTGATGATGCTTGCCAGCACCAGCAATCCGACACGCAAGCCGGAAAGACTAATCGGCTTTTTCTGCGGCATGATGGCCTCCGCGCGGGCTTAGGCGAGAAACTTTTTGAGATACGGATCGTCCGCCTGGTAAAGCTCCTCATCGGTCCCGCTGAAGATGATGTTTCCGTCCTTAAGCATTATAAACTTGGTGTTGATCAGGCAAAGTGATTCACCTTCCTTGGCAAAGACCAGATCGCCGCGATCGTCACGCAAAACGTACTCCTTGGAGAGGACCTCGATATCCTGTAACCGATGCGTCACGAAGATCGATGAAACCTCCTCGAGGTCGCGAAGCTTGAGTACCAGCTCGCAAATGGTCCGAGCCGTAATCGGGTCCAGACCCGCGGTTGGTTCATCATAAAGAATGATCTTCGGGCTGCCGACAAGGGCTCTAGCGATCCCGACCCGCCGCCGCATCCCGCCTGAGAGCTCGTTCGGCATCTTGTCAACAGCGTCTTCGAGGTCGACAAAGCGGAGCATGCGCATGACTGCTTCTTCGATCTCCGATTCGGGCACCCTCTGCTCGCGCAAGCGGTAGGCGACGTTATCGTAGACCGCCAGACTATCGAAGAGCGCGCCCTCCTGAAAGACCATGCCGATCTTGCCGCGGACCTTCATCATCTGCTCTTCGGTGTAGTCAGTAATATCTTCGCCGTCGATGAGGATTCTGCCATCGTCCGGCTTGAGCAGGCCGAGCACAAGCCGGAGAAGCGTTGATTTTCCCGTACCCGAGCCGCCCATGACCACCTTGGCTTCGCCATAGCGAACCCCAAAGCTAACCCTGTCGAGGATGACGTTGTCCCCAAACGCGACCGAGACATCCTGAAATTCTATCGCAAGAAGACTCATAGGCCTGACTATTGCAGCAGCAGCGAAATGAGGAGTTTGCTCAATAGAAAATCCACCGAGATGATCAGAATAGATGAGACCACCACGGACCGCGTCGTTGAACGGCCCACTCCAACCGTGCCGCCACGCGTGCTCAGCCCCATATAACATCCAATCATCGCAATAATAAATCCAAACACGGTAGGCTTTATCAGCCCACCAATAATCTCGCTCATGTCGACTGCCTGTCGAGCCGAAGAGAGATATGTCGCAGAAGATTGATGCAGCATCGTGGTGGAGACCAGCAGGCCACCCATTGTCCCGACGATGTCGCAAATGACCGTCAGGGTTGGCGCCATCGTCACGAGGGCGATGATCCGGGGGGTGACCAGTTTCTTGATGGGGTCGGTGCCGAGGGCGCGCATGGCGTCGATCTGCTCGCTGACGAGCATCGAACCAAGTTCGGCGGCAATGCCGGACCCAACTCGCCCCGCCAGCATGAGCGCTGTCAGGACGGGGCCGAGCTCACGAATAAGACTTGTCGCGACGAGTTGTCCCGTCACACTTTGAACGCCAAACTTCTGCAAAGTATTGGCGGAATTGAGTGCAAGAACGCCGCCAGTAAAGAACCCCGTGAGCAGGATGATGGTCAGACTGCCGAAACCCAGCACGTCCATCTGCACCACTAGTTCCTTGAGATATAGCGGCGGACGAAACAGTCCGCGAAGAACCCGCCAGGCGAGCAGGGCCACTTCCTGAAGCTCGTAAACACCCTTGAGAATAAAGTTCATCAGCAATCTGAGCCAGGTAGGCCTGGGCCGCTGTTACGCCCGCTGCCGTGAGGTCGCTCACTCGGTCCGGCGGATGTGGTCCCAATGCTGCCAGTAAATTTGCCGGCTAACTTGCCGGATAGCTTGCAGGATCAATGCTTTCGCATTTTTTTGACGGCCTATAATGCTGGTTTTGCAGAGGGAGGTCAAGCGCAGCGTCCCGAGTCACGGAATCAGTGCGTCGTCGGTGGGGGGGCGAAGAGGTGGGCGAGGTCCGTCAGATGTTTCGCCTGCGGCAGCGCCTCGATCGCGCGCAGCGCCTGAACGTCACTCTCCATCAGGAACTGCTCGGCAACCTCCGTCCCATAGCTGGCCGTAATCATCTCCGTACGCAGGCGGCGCCGAATATAGTCGATGTTCTCGCTCACCTGAGATTCCGCGATGCGGAGGTCCGGCCGCTCACGAAGAAATGACCGAAATCCCTGCATGACGGACTCGTTGACAGGCAGGTCCGTCGCTCGCAGTTCGTGGCCATGCTCGAGACGTGCCACGCGGTACTGCTCAAGGCCATCTATCGCGCCAGCGACAAGCCGTCGAACAAACTCGAAACACGCGTCGCGTAAAGGTACGTTCTCCTCCTGCGCCCTGACAGCAATATCAGGTTCGATCCCGCCTCCGCCTGAGAGCCTTCTTCCGGTGGGCGTATAGACTGTTTCCGCGCTTCGCGCGCGCTGAGTGTCTTGACCGACGGGTGTGTGGTAGCGTGCGTAGAAATAGTCGTAGAAGCTGACCCCCGCATAGGCTCGCTGGATCGAACGACCGCTTGGCGTGTAGTACTTGCCCGTTGTCAGAGTCAGCCCGGTGCCCCCAGGAAGCCTGAACACTGTTTGGACGAGGCCCTTGCCGAAGCTTGCCTCACCGACAATCAGGCCCCGGTCGCGATCCTGAATTGCGCCGGCTACTATTTCCGAGGCGGAAGCGGTTTCGCCATTGATGAGGACGACAAGGGGCATCGATTGCGGCTCATCGTTCTCCGAGCGGTAGACCTGTTTCTGGGACTGGGCCTCGCGGCTGGCGACCGTCACGATATCGACCTCACGGGGGAGGAATTCTTCAGCGACTTCGACGGCCTGTCGGAAAATGCCACCAGGATTTCGTCGAAGATCGAGGACGAGAGACTTTATTCCCTGAACCTTGAGGTTGGCGAGCGCATCGCGGAGTTCTTCGCTTGTGGTTTGGTTGAATCCGCCGGTGAGGCCGATGTATCCGATGCCAGGGCGAAGGATGTAGGAGTTCCGCACGGAAGGGAAGGGCACTTCATCACGGATGACATGCAGCGTCAATGGTTCGGGGGACCCGAGCCTCTCGACGGTGAGTTCGACTGCGGTACCGCGGTCACCGCGAACCACCTTCTGGGCATCGTGTTGTGACCAGCCGCGGGTTGAATTGCCGTTGATAGCGACGATGGCGTCTCCATATTGGAGGCCGGCGCGCTCACCGGGCATGCCACGCGTTGTGCCGAGAACGTATATGCGTCCATTGCGTTGATTGATGGTGACGCCGACGCCGTAGAACTTGCTGCTTTGTTCGTCCTGCATTTCGCTGAACTCGCGACGATCGAAAAAGCCTGAATGAGGATCGAGCGAATGAAGGGCGCCAAGGACAGCATTGCGGGTGAGGCGAGATTTATCGGGAGCGTCGACGTAATGATCGTCGATGAGTTTCAGAGCCTGGCTGAAACGGGTAATGGACGGGTCGGAGGCGGAATCATCGGGAGCCGACCCCTGGAGAGTAATTTGAAAGAACTGCCCGCCGAGGATTGCCCCGCAGGCGAGAACGAGAACGATGATCAGAAAGCCGCGTCGAGACCGCATCTACAAAACGCTCCTTGGCCATGAAGATAAAGGGCAATATATCACACAACTTGAGCGAACGAAGCGCACAGAGCAGGGATCAGGGGACCGGGTTCAGGGGGCAGGGATATGCGTTCGTAGTACCGCCTTCAGGCGGAATGTCAGGTAGCCGAGATTCCGCCTGAAGGCCGTACTACGAACGCATATCCCTCCCCCCTGATCCCTGCCCACTGCACCACATTTTCCTGTCCCTCCACTTTTTTCTTGACCTCGGACCCCCGTTTACGCTATAAGCTGACTGGTCGGTCAACTGAGGAGAGCCGGGAAAAAACTGGAGCCGCATGGCAGCAAAGCAATTTGTACAGGAATATGAGGATCAGCGTCGTCAGGAATTGATCAAGGCGACGTACCTGGAAGTGGCCGAGAAGGGCTACTCCGCGGTCACACTGCAGGACATTGCGACCCGCGCCGGAGTCAGCAAAGGCTCGACACTATATTACTTTCAGACCAAGGAAGACCTCTTCCTTGGTGCGCTCGAGTGGCTCGTCGAACAGATTCACGGCAGGATCCGCGCCCGGGTCGCCGCGGTAGGCGAGCCGATCGAGAAAATCAAACAGGCGCTTGGCAGCGTCTTTGCCAGCGCTCAAGAGAGCCGGCAGTTCTTTCTTGCATACACGGATTTTATCAGTATCGGAACCCGTAACAAGCGGTTTCACGACTTCAATGCGAAGTTTTATAGCGGATGCTGCAGCCTCGATCGAGAGATCATTGAAAACGGAGTTCGCCAGGGGGCGTTCCGCGAGGTCAACATCGAGGACGCCAGCTCAATGATCCGGGCGCTGGTCGACGGTTTTATGCTGCAATGGTTTTTTTCATCCGAAGGGACGTTCGAGGACTACCATCGCCGCTGTGAGCGGATCGTCCTCGATTACCTTACCGGCGGCCAAGCCACCGCCAAAGCTTCCGCCGCCTGACCCGCATCTCGTCCGCCCCCCCCTTTTTTTTATTATTGGGGTGTGACTGGCTGGTCAGTTAATGGAATGATAAATCAGACGTTCAGGTAATTTAGTAGCTTCAATAGGCAGAAAACAACAAGTAGAACCAAAAGCCGATCCTGATAGGGAATTGGCAGAAAGTACGAAGGAGGGAGTCAGATGCGAAATCGTTTTATGGCGACATTTGTGGCGAGGTTCTTTACCGTAGCCCTGGTGCTTCTCTCGGCAGTCGCCCTGCAGGCGCAGGGGCTCCAACAGAAAATCGAATTTTACCTCGATGGCAAAGTCGGTACCGAGGTCGTTAAGAAGGGTAGCTACACTATCTCCTACCCCGATGCCGACCAGGGAACCCTCGAGGTCAAAATCGGCAAGAAAATTATCAGCAGCCCGTTTACGCGACAACCAGCCGATGTCGAGGCTGCTGCTGACAAGATGTCATATCGCGACAATGCCGATGGCACGCGCTCAATCGCGTCCATCACCCCACGCGGCAAAAAGTTTACTCTCGTCCTGCCGTAACTAGCGAGGGCGCTATCACGGCCCGGACGACTCGATTGGCGGAACACTTGACTGAGCCTGCTCCCTTACCGGAACGGGCTCATTTTTTCAATTTTGGATTTTAGATTCTTAGTTTTTGAATCTGCGCAGAACGAG
>JBDTUW010000307.1:0-5734 GCA_040007555.1 Acidobacteriota bacterium
TAGTCTCCCGGATTCATTTTGATAATGACGTTAAGTGGCGTCTGGCGACCCCAGTGAGGGCATCAGAAATACACGCTTGATGCGGCCCGAAAGCGCGAATAGAACCGCGGTGCCAACGGGAGCGAGCAGCCCCGCGGCGACCAACACCGGAACGTATGAAAAGTGGTCCACGACCCACCCCGTCGTAAAAACAAAAATCATCGAGCCAATGCCCGCGCCCATTCCTCCTAAACCCGCCACGGATGCAACATCCTTGTCGGAGAAGAAATCGCTCGGCAGCGTCTGCACGTTGTTGATCCACACCTGGAACCCGAAGAGCACGACGCCTATCAATACCAGCGCGACCATAGCATCGTCCGCAAAGGCCGCAAAAATTCCGGCTGGCATCAATAAAGCGGCGACGAGAATTACTGCCTTTCGCGCCCGGTCCACACTCCACCCACGGGAGATCAAGTATCCGGACGCCCATCCACCAGAAAGACTGCCTGCGTCTGCGGCAACGTAGGGAACCCAGGCGAACAGGCCAATCTTGAGAAGAGAGAAGCCTCGCGCATCAGCGAGATACTTCGGTAGCCAGCTGATGTAGAGCCACCAGACTGGGTCGGTCAGAAAACGCGCCAGGATAATTGCCCAGACCTGTCGGTAGCGTAGTAGCTCTCGCCAACCCAGCGGCGCAGTTGACTCTGCTACGAGAGCGTCCGCGGCACCATCTGGTCGTTGTCCTTCCCGGATCAGTTGGCGTTCATCTTTGCTCAACCACTTATGACGATCTGGTGTCTGATAGGCGAGAAGCCACAATGCCAACCAGACAAAGCCAAGCGATCCCGTCACGATAAATGTCGTTTGCCACCCATGAGTCAGACTAAGCCAGACAATCAGCGGCGGCGCGATCACGGATCCGATGGCGGCGCCACTATTGAAGATGGCCATGCCAAAGGCACGCTCGCGAATGGGAAACCACTCAGCGACGGCCTTGGCTGCTCCGGGCCAGTTGCCTGCCTCACCAAGGCCGAGAAAAAAACGAAAGATGCTGAGGCTGGTCAAACCGCGTGCGAACGCATGAGCCATCGCGGCGACCGACCAAACCACGATCGAAAAGACAAAGCCTCGCTTGGTGCCGACACGATCGTATAGCTTTCCCGAAAGGCCCTGGCTGATGGTGTAGGCGAGCAGAAACCAGGTAAGAATGCCGCCGAACTCCGTATTGGTGAGCCCAAGATCGCGAGTGATCACCGGGGCGAGGACCGAGACCGTCAACCGATCGATGTAATTTATCAGGGTAGCGAGGAAGATCAGCCCGACGATCCACCAACGCAGTCCTCGGAGCTTGAAACCAGCCTCGGTCGCAGTCGTCTCAGTTCGATGTGCGTGCCGCATATCTTGACTTCCGAAAACTGCCGAAGCTTATTGACAATGGGGACTACTCACCTGAAAACATTGCACTCACGAAGTCCCGAGCTCTGCCCGCTTTCTGGTGATGCAGGCCAGACAACAAAGGGCAGCGTGCTACTCAAGAAAGTCTTCGCGGATCGGCGAGAAGATATCCACCAGCACTACCTCGTCCTCGAGGATCTTGGCGCCGTGCCAGGTGCCGGACGGAAAGTACAACACCTCCCCGGCCTGCGCGAGACGCTGTTCATTGCCAATCGTAAAAATCACGCGGCCCCGCTCGACGATTGTCATTTGCTCATGCGGATGATCGTGCGGCGTGGTGACAGAGTGCGGGGCAAGACGCAGACGGCAGATCATCATCTTCTCGCCAACGATCATCTGCCGCTCAATACCCTCTTCGAGCCGTTTGATTGGAACATTTTCCCAATCGATATGTTGTGGATTTCCGTTCAAACGTCTGGGCGTTTCCATTCAAGAATCCCTCAGCAAAGCGTTGCAAGAAAAGTGACATCGATCCGCGCGCGCTATCCCCGTCATGAAGTTACCCGGTGGACGCACGCGAGTGCAGGAACATCTCCGGGTGACCGAAGCCCGTGAGCTTGTTGTGTAAGATCCGCCACCTCGAATTTGAGGTGGCGGGGTGCATATTCGGGTCCGCGATCGCCGCTAACAACTGTCGGGAGTCTGAGCTCCCAAGGGCAGTGTCAGAAAGTCAGGCGCAAGCCAAACTGCAGCCTGCGCATCGGGCTGGCAGAGGTGATCACGCCAAAGGTCGTGGAGGTCGCACCCGAAGGAACCGAGCTTCCCGGCTGACCGAGGCTCACCATGTTGAATACATTAGTGCCCTCAGCCCGGAAGCGTAGCTTGAATCGCTCACCCAATTTGAAGTCGCGCGAGATCCCGAGGTCGACGACGCGATAGCCCGGAGCATCAAGCAAATTGCGTGGCGAGCTGCCATTGGTGGCGACGCCGGTGACAACCTTGTTCTGAAGAAAGGCAGCTGGATTGAACCACTGCGCCGCCGTCGGATTGTCGATTGTGGGATCACCGACCAACTGAGCGCGATCGTTGGTGTTGCCGTCGAGGTTGGCATCGACGTTGCCGTTAGTGATGGTGAACGGAAGACCGCTGCGCAGCTTGACAATCGGCGAGATGGTCCAGCCATTGAGGATATTGCGTACGATGCCGTTACTGCCGGTGTAGTACTCCAGTTCGTAGTTCAGGCTCATGCTGAAGACGTGTCTCTGGTCGGTATCGGCGCGACCACGATCCAGGAAGAGTTTGCTGTAGTTCTGGGCCAAACCCTGAGTAGTGTTGTTGTGCAGCTGGACGCTGCTCAGAGTCTTGCTCAAGGTATAGAACGCATTGAAGGTGACGTGGTGGCTCATGCGCATGGCGCTGGTGACTTGCAGGGCATGATAGGAGGCTGCCTGGTCCGAGTTCAGCTGCAGCACCGCACCGAACGCCGGATTGGGCCGACGTGAGAGGATGTTCGCTCCAGCGCTGGTCGCGGTAGGCGTCAGCACCGGGTAGTTGATGTCTCGCCCGAACGGCAGGTTCCGGCTGAGCGTGCCGACGTATGCCGCGCCGACGGTCAGCTCCCTCGTGACCTGTCGCTGGATTGACAGGTTCATCTGATAGGAATAGGGCCACCTGAAATCCTGCGCTACTGCGAAGACGCCGCCGCCTGTGACGAAGGTTCCCTTGTAGGGAAAGGGATTGCCACCAACGAAAGCGTTATAGGGGTTGCTCAGCGAAGCTCCCAGTGGCACTCCGGTGGGACTGGTCTTCGCATTGATATTTGAAAACGCGAGTCGAGTGGAAAATGGCTGGAAGTTAGTCATGGTGTTCCACTCGTTGCCCGAGATGCTGCCGAAAAACACGCCGGCCGCACCGCGAAGCGAGGTCTTCCCATCGCCGAACACGTCCCATGCAAAGCCTAGTCGCGGAGAAAAGTGACGGTAACTCACAGGGATTCCGCCCCGCTCCACACCGGGGTCACCGTAAAACAACTCCCCAATCGGCGCGAGTGGGTTGACTGTCGACTTCTGGCCGGGCACATAATTCACAACGCGGTTGTAAGGGTCGGTCGGAGGCGTCTGCACGTCCCAGCGCAGCCCCAGGTTGAGGGTCAGTCCCGGTCGAAGACGGAAGTCATCCTGAACGAAGAGCGCCGTGTACCAGGTATTGGTGTAGGCCGTCACTGGCGCGTCCTGCGTCACCGCGCTCGGTATACCAATCAGGAAGTCGGAAAGTGCGTTTTTGGTGACGCTGTTATTGAAGGTAAAAACGCCATAGTTATTGAGCAGCGTCTGCTGGATGTCCTTGTTGAGCGAAACCTCTCCTCCCAACCTCAGCGAGTGGTTGCCTTTGGTCCAACTAAAGACGTCGCGGACTGAGTACAAGTTAGTGCCAGCCGTCGGGCCGCCGATGGAGTTTGTCAGGGTGAAGAAGCCACTGACGGTGATCTGAGGCAGAGACGGCGTCCCCTGGGCCGTGAACGCCGAACCCAGATCCGCAAGTGAGGTCGCGGGCAGATTCAACCGACCGCCAAAGTTTCGGCCATAAGTCAACCACGCCTGGTTGATCTTGTCAGGAGCGATGATCCAAACGTCAGAGATGTTGACGTTATGCTGCCGCCACTTGAATTGCTGTCTCGCCCAGGGCAGGTTGCCACCGCCCGCCCTCACCGTGTTGTTTCCAGCCGTAGTAAAGTAGCTGAAGGTTAACCGGTGCGCATCATTCAGCTGGTGATCGACCTTTCCCAAATACTCATCGGAATTAAAGGGGCTTGGAACGTTGCCCTGCCATCTGCTGCCCGCAACGTTAGAGGCCGGGATGAAGTCGTTGATGATCTTCACCGCTACCGGATCGAGACGATTGGGACAGATGACGCCGCTGACGCCGTTGCAGGCAAAGATGGCGCCGGTAGCGGGATCGACGGGCTTCGTCGCGGACGCGGTGAAGTTGCCGATACGTTCTAAAGCAGTCGGAACAGTAGCACCGTTCAGAAAAGTACTGGTGGTCTGGCGCAGGCCGGAATAGGAGAAGAAGAAGAATGTCTTATCCTGCCTGATGGGTCCGCCGATGGTGCCGCCGAACTGGTTGCGGCGCAGCGGCGCCTTAGCCAGCTGGGAACCCCAATCATTGGCGTTGAACACGTCATTGCGCAGGAACTCGAAGAGCGAACCGCGATACCTGTTAGTCCCGGACTTGGTGAGTACGTTGATGATGCCACTGGCAAATCGGCCATATTCCGCGTTGTAGCTGTTCGTCTGGACACGGAATTCCTGGATAGCATCCGGGTTGGGCAGGATGTTTCCAGTGTTCCGCAGGTTGGTCATGTTGGTGCCACCGTCAAGGTAGTAGTTCACCGAGCCGGTCCCACCGTCAGTACCGCCGTTGATCAGCGTTCGCTGTTCGGGAAAGCCGAGGATGAGTGAGCTGGTGCCGGTGGAGGCAGCGGCGACACCGTTGTTGTTGGACTGCACGCCGGGCGTCAGGTCCAGCAGCGTATACACGTTGCGGTCAACCAGCGGAAGACTGGCGATCTCGGCGGACTCGATAGTGCGCCCGATCTCCGGGCTACTGGTGTTAATCGAAGGCGGCGCCTCGGTGACGGTCACTGTCTCAGTAACCTGCCCAACAGTGAGGGAGACATCCACGCGCGTGGTTTCGTTGATCTGGAGGACGATGCCGGCACGGCTGGCCTTCCTTAAGCCATTAGCGGTGACCTCAACAATGTAGTTGCCTACCGGGAGAAATTCGAGACGGTAATTGCCGGCTTCGTTTGAGGTCACGTTCCGGGTGAGGCCGGTGTCGACATTACGCGCGCTGACCTGGGCGCCGGGCACACTGGAGCCACTTTGGTCCGAGATCGTACCGACGATCGTGGCAGATGTAACTTGCGCGACGGCAGTCAGCGGAAGAGCAAGCAGCAGTGCGATAACGGCAAACTGGATCTGACGTAAACCAAGGTTTCTTACGCTATTCATATCAACGACCTCCAGGGAGAAATTCGAAACTCGCAGAGCAACGTGGCCATCACAAGCGATCGGGCCGGCAATCCGGTTGCTCGTAAAGAGCTGTGCACCACTGAGGCGCATGACCCACACCGGATTCTTCTCTCAAGTCTAAGCAACTCGTGGCGCCGCAAATGTTGGCGCGGCAATTAGCGCCGCCGCTCCCCGCAGTCGGGGATATTCCTGCGTCGACGCGATCCGCAACGGTGTCCGGCCGCCGGGTTCCGTGAGGGCCCTTTCGGCTAGAGCCAGACTCACGGTATTTTCGATCAGGTCCCAGGCCGTCGTGATTTCGCCGGCCAGGTAAATACAGTCAGGGT
>JBDTUW010000308.1:0-5693 GCA_040007555.1 Acidobacteriota bacterium
GGATCAAGGTACGAAATATTGTATTGACATCTGCAAGCCTCCCCTGATAATTTGCCGGCACATCGGGACACCTCCCATCTCAGCTTAGATCCATAAATCTGCAGGAGTGAAGACAACGGCGCGGGCGAAATCCGCTCTCAGCGTGTCAAAAAAGCACTTCGAGATGCAAGCATCGCCCAAGGCCACTAGCCTATTCTCGGCCGATGAAAGGGAGTCTCAAAATGAGGTGTTCAGTCTGTTTGATAGACGTTCATGGGGAGATTTACGTATCTGAGGATGAGCTTAATGGAACTTGCATCATCCGTATGGAGGCCAGCCCGGATAGGGACTGGATCGCATGCGACTCCTGTAACGCAGTCGTTTGCCACGGATGCGCTCTCTATCCGGAGAGCGGTTATTGCGATGGGTGTATCGCCAAGTACCGCCTCAAGGGGTACCTACTCGATGAGGGACTCATCTGCGAGAGTCGGGTTGGAACGAGAGGAGGCGAGGATGAACAGTGACCTCCCGGCAAGAATCGCCCTGGCGGCAAGGGGGCTCGCAAGGCTGGAATATCGATTGAATCAAGTGCAAGCGATGGTCTCTGCAACCGGCTCGCTTTTTGGGAGAACCGACGCGATCGGTGCACGCAGGCACATCAGAATACTGCGCCTCAGGCGCGACCTTGCCATCGCCGACCTTGAACTCTTGAAAAACGAGTTACGATTGGCCGTGAAGGACCCATCAACGGTCCAGAAAATGTCGGGTGATGTTGCTTAGTTCTGGTCGGCGAGTCGACATTCCTTAGATTGCGTGCAAACAAAAGCATCCTAAAGCAAAGGGAATGTGGGGGATCTACCAGTCCGGATTTTAACAGAGCTCGGTAGCGGGTAGCCTTGTAGCCGACGGTGATGAGGGTGCCTTAAGGTAATACATGAGGTGTGTGGCCCCAGTTTTTCACGTTTTTTGAGTTGACACCCTAGAGTTGTTCGTATAAGGTTCAGCGATCGTTCTCGCGACTGTAGAGCCTAGGACGGCAGGTGTCATAGTGGACCACAGACCAATATCGCGAATGGAGCGGCGCGTTCACGAGTTCATCGCGCGGCATATAGAGTTGCATGGAGAATCGCCAACGTATGGTGAGATACAGAACAGTGTGGGAATCGCCTCGAAGAGTACGGTGGCCAAGGCATTAAGTTCGCTGTCTGAACACGGTTTGATCAGGAAAGAGCCGAGGAGTCGACGCGGTATCGTGGTTCTCGTCCAACCTGAAGATCGCGAAATCGAAGCGGCTGAGGACTCGGATGCGGTTGAATTACTGCCCGCAAAACGCCAATCGTGGCTCCAACGCGAGGTACACGACTACCTTTCGCGGTATCAGTCGTTGTACGGCCGTGCGCCGACCTTTGAGGAGATACAAAAGAATCTGCGACTTAGTTCGAAGGGTTCAGTTGCATTCGCAATCAATGCGCTGGAGGCTCAGGGAGCGATCCGCAGGCAGTCATCACGTCATCGTAGTATTGAGGTGGTCGAATTCCCTGAGCATTGGAATCAGCAGGAGGCGGAGATACCACTGCTAGGACTGATCGCGGCGGGTGCCCCGATTCAGGCGGTACCGCAGGCCGATACGCTCTCGGTCGCCCGCGATATGTTGCGAGGCAGAACGAGCTACGCGTTACGTGTCCAGGGCGATTCCATGAGGGATGAGGGCATCCTTGATGGCGACTATCTGGTCATTGAAGCACGCCAGACCGCAGTTGACGGAGAAATAGTGGTCGCCTTGATCGACGACGAAAATGCGACGCTCAAGAGGTTCTTTCGTGAGGCGGATCGGATCCGTCTTGAACCGGCGAACCATCAATATGCATCGATCTACATTGCACCTCCGCACCGCCTGCGCATACAAGGTGTGCTCAGATCGGTGATTCGAAAGTACTAAGACACGAGCCCGAAGCCTACTTGGAATTCGTAGGGGGCCAGGGCTTGGGTTCTAGCACGTGTACGGATTGACGGCTGAACTCGAAGTCGGACCGGGCTTGACGCCACAGGGGGCAGAATGGCCGAAGGCTATTCAAAGATCGAACAATTGTTGGCTAGCAGGTTTGACGTCTATCGGTTTGATGATTTTGAACCGGGTGGTCAGCCTCGTTTTCAGAGTCTCCAAAGCGATCTGACGCTCGATCAGATAGTCACTCAGTTTCAGACTCAGCCTCGAGTTGAAATAGAGGCGAAACTTGTCATGGATGCATGGCGGGGAGGGGCGTTCCTGACGCCTGAATTGCTGGTGATCATCGCCGGTGATATGCCGCGCGTATAAAAGGGAGGTTGAAGATGGTAGAAGAAACGTCTGCTCACCCACCGGGAAACTTCTGCTGGATCGAGTTGGCCACGACAGACACCGGGGCGGCCAAGGATTTCTATACTGGCCTCTTCGGGTGGCAGGCTGATGACATGCCAATACCGGACGGCACCGTCTATACGATCCTGCGCGTCGACGGGAAGGATGTCGGAGCTCTCTACCCGCTTGGAGCGGAACAGAAGGCGCAGGGCGTTCCCCCGAACTGGCTCCCCTACGTCGCGGTTCCGAGCGCCGACGAGGCAGCGGGTCAGGCTGCCGGGCTAGGCGGGAAAATAGTGATGCCGCCGTTCGATGTCTTTGATATCGGCAGGATGTCGATAATCCAGGATCCGACCGGTGCAACATTTGCACTTTGGCAAGCAAAAACTCATAAGGGAGCCGGGCATGTGAATACCATCGGCGGAATGTGCTGGCACGAACTGTCGACCAATGACACAAAGGTAGCCGAAGACTTCTATACCAGTCTCTTCGGATGGGAAGCGAAGCACAGCGCAAATCCGGGAATGGAATACACCGAGTGGATTAACCAGGGCAAACATATTGGCGGATTGATGAAGCTTCAGTGGGAGGCACCGCCGAACTGGCTGACGTACTTTATGGTCGAAAGCTGTGACAAGTCAGCCGGGAAGGCGGAAGCGCTCGGAGGAAAGCTTATGGTGCCACCCATGGATATCCCAGGCACTGGAAGATTCTCGGTAATCGCTGATCCGCAGGGGGCAGTCTTTTCCCTTTTTGAGCCAGCCTCTAAGAGCGACGAGTAGTTGCGCGACGTGAGAGGAATGTGAACGTGCCACGCACCAGCGTGCCGGGGCGAAGGCAGGGCGCCCGTAATGGAGTTCCCGTGATTCGTTAATCCCTGTCCTAAAACGGCATGCAGGTGGGCATGATTCCTTAAAGTAACGGGAATGGCTTGAAGTACTGGTTAATGAAAACCGAGCCAAACTCTTTCTCCATTGACGATCTGGAGAGAGCTGGAGGGAAGACCACCTCGTGGGATGGGGTCCGGAACTACCAAGCCCGGAACTTCATGCGCAAGATGAGGGTGGGCGATGAAGTCCTTTTCTATCACAGCAATGCTGATCCACCGGCTGTGGTCGGAATAGTGCGTGTCGTGAAAGAGGCCTATCCCGACCACACGGCTTTTGACCCCTCGGATAAGCACTACGACCCGGGGAGCAAACCAGATCATCCCCGGTGGGACATGGTTGATATTCGCTTCAAGCGAAAGTTCAGGCGCCGGCTGTCACTTCCCGAGTTACGTGAACAACCGGGCCTTTTGCGGATGGAATTGTTGAGAAAAGGTTCGCGTCTTTCGGTTCAGCCGGTACTTGCGGATGAATGGAAAATCATCCTTAAGCTGGCGCGATAGACGGGCCTAACACAGAGGAAGCAATGCAGGTAGATTTGTTTGTTGCTACTCGAAAGGGACTTTTGTGCTTCCAGCACCGAGGTGCTTCGTGAAGTCATGACTAATGACCGGTCTGATTTTGGGACGGATAGCGACAAGATTTCTGGCTGATTGATGGCGGTAACCAGTGGTTTGAAGTGGCGGACGATCTTCCACCTATGTATAGCCTCGCCGCTCACTCGCACCATTAGCTCCAAGAGGGAGGTCTCAGTTGGCGAATAGGGTGACGCATTTCGAGATACACGCAGAGAACCCGGAACGCGCGATCGGCTTCTACGAAGCGCTTTTTGGGTGGAAGTTTCAACAATGGGGGGATCAACCTTACTGGCTGGTGATAACCGGCTCCGATGGTGAATGCGGAATTAATGGAGGATTGCTGCCACGTCGTGGTGCTGCCCCCGAGGAGGGACAGGCAGTCAACGCCTTCGTCTGTACGGTCGAGGTTGAGTCCGTCGACGCGTCGCTTGAAGCAGCGTTGGAACATGGAGGCAAACTCGCGCTTGAAAAGATGCCGATCCCTACGGTGGGGTGGCTCGCGTATGTGGCAGATACGGAAGGAAACCTCTTCGGAATCATGCAGCCTGACCCTCAGGCAGAGTAATCGGATTTGGTGCTTTCAATCTTTCTCTCTGGAGGGGAGCCCTCGCTCCCCATTTTGTCCGCGTAAGATCGCTATGCCGCTACGCAACAATGAAGAATTACCGCCATTTTCCGGGATTCCCAGGCAGGGCCTGACATTTCTCAAACAGCTCGAGAAGAACAACAATCGCGATTGGTTTCTCGAACACAAGCGCGAGTTCGAACAATCGCTGCTCCTGCCAATGCGCTCCCTGGTGGCCGCACTTAGAGATATTCTCGCTCCGGTTGCGCCGTCGTTGCGGATAGACCCGATTAAATCAATCCACAGGATCTATCGCGACATCAGATTCAGTAAGGATAAGTCACCTTACAAGACCCACCTCGCAGCTGGATTTGGACATACCGCGAATGAAGCGGGCGCTGGTCTCTATCTGCACATATCAGCACAGGAAGCAGCTACTGGCGGCGGGCAATATATGCCATCTCCGGAACAGTTGCGATCGATTCGACAGGCAATAGCAGCCGATGGCCCATCCTTTATCAAGATTGTTCAGGACCAGGAGATAAAAAGGAGATTTGGCGCGTTGAGAGGAGAGAAACTGCAGCGGCCGCCGCTTGGCTTTGCCGCCGATCATCCAATGCTCGATTACCTCCGCTTCAAACAGTTTTACTTCATTCGGGACTATCAAGCTGACGACTGTTTGAAGTCTACGTTTGTAAAGGATGTGGCGGAGGATTATCTCCGCCTGCTGCCGTTCATCGACTGGCTCAGACGATCGGCGAAGACAGCATAAGCTCGCTCCGGTTCTTGCCAACGTCTGATTTTGAATCTCGTCCGGTCAACGTTCATCATCGCAATGGCTCTTCATACTTTTTCAATGGAGAACCAAAGCCGCGGTCTTCAAAGAAACGGGGATCGAAGCGAGTACCTCTTCATGGCTCGCGGACCGGACCTGAGGAGTACACTAACGCTCCGCTGAGACCGGAGCTGGAGATTGATCGAAGGCTGGAGGCGTCACCTGACGCCTCGATTGTCCAGTGCGCGGTTGCTCGGTAAGCGGCTGGTCAAAAGCTGAAGTGAATTGGCGATGATGTTGATGACCGCGATATCCGGTGTGCCGTCGTCGTCCAGATCGCCGATCGTCAGACCAGTAGTTTCCTGATGCCATTGGATATTGCGCGGCCGGTGCAAAGGTTCCATTGGCTCCAGTTCCAATCAGAATCGAGACGCTGTTGCTAACGATGCTCGCCGCAGCCAGATCGGGAATGGTGTCGCCATTGAGGTAGCCCGCATCGACTATGAGGGGCCCGCACCGACGGGTAGTTGACCCGCAGAAGCAAAAGAGCCGTTTCCGCTGCCAAGAAGAA
>JBDTUW010000309.1:0-5682 GCA_040007555.1 Acidobacteriota bacterium
CAAATGAGGGCCGAGGTTAACCTTCAATCTGCTTCGCCAAATCCGCCCAATTCTCGAAGCCCAGTGAACGAGCAATCAGAAATTGGGCGTCACTGAGCGCCAGAGTCTCGCTTTCATTTTCGGCATTCGACTGTGGCAGACTGCATCGAGCAGATTCCGGACGAGGGTCAGATCACCCGCGCGAATCGAGTCGGCGATACCCGCATCCCTGGGCGTAGCTTCGCGTGGGCCAGCGAGCGCAGCCTCCAGCAGCTTCTCCATTTCAGTGTAGCCACGGTCACGAGCCATTGCGATGCGGCGAAACCATGCGGCAAAAGCCGCAGGCTCGCGCAGGTTGGGCAATTCTCTGTGCGCCTCGACGAAGGCTTCCTGCGCAGCATCCTCACCGAGGTGGTAATCACCCAGAATCGAAGTGGCATAGGCCACAGCAATATCCTGGTACGCGCGCACCAACTCCGCAAAGGCGAGTTCGTCGCCAAGTTTCGCTGCTTGCACCCAGAGAGTGATCTTTTCCCAGTCCGGCAAAACATCCTCCGTGAATATAGACCCGGATTCGAGCAATGTGGTGTGAAGGAAGACACAGAATATGCCTGATTTTCGTTGCATCCGCCCAGGAATGACCCTGGTCGAGAGTAGTACGGAATCTCGCAGGGCAGGCCAACCGTTCACTTGCCGATCCGTCATCAGAAGGGATCCGGGCGAGGCGGCTGCCTTCCGACAGGAAGCCGGTACAGGGTACAATCGCCAGCAAGTGTCAAAGAAAATTGGAGGAACACGCCCATGCGAAGGAAGATTCTTTGGACAGTGATGATCGCCGTAGCAGGATTCGGCGTTGCAATTCAAAATGCAACTGGACAGGGACGGGGTGGCGCGACCCCGGAAGTGATTGCCAAACGACATTCGATCGAGAAAGAGTTGCAGTCGCTTGCGATCGTTGAGCGCAAACTCATGGTGCCGATGCGCGACGGCAAGCGCATGGCGGCGGATGTTTATCACCCGAAAGACACCTCAAGGAAGTACCCGGCGATCTTTGTCAGGACTCCGTACAACTTCAATTTCTGGGATGTCCGGAACGGTGCGCCGCGCGATCTGAGCAATGAGCTAGAGGCGGTGAAGCGCGGGTACGCCTTCGTCGAGATGAACGAGCGCGGACATTTTTTCTCTGAGGGCAACTACGACATCCTGGGCCCGCCGATCAGCGACGGCGATGACGCACTTTCGTGGATGTCCAAACAGCCCTGGTCAAACGGGAAGGTGGGCACGATTGGATGTTCCTCGACCGCCGAATGGCAGTTGGGGGTTGCGGCGCAGGGCAATCCGGCGTATGCGGCGATGATCCCGCAGGGATTCGGCGCCGGTGTGGGCCGCGTGGGCCCGTATTACGAACAGGGGAACTGGTACCGCGGCGGCGCGGTGCAGATGTTGTTTATCGCATGGCTCTATGGGGAGCAGAACCAGGTGCGACCAGCGTTCCCGGCGAACACGTCGCAGGAGGATTTGATTCGCGCGTCGAAGGCATTTGATCTGTCGCAGCAGTTGCCCCCAGTCGATTGGTCGCAAGCACTGCGGCACTTGCCCGTCATGGACATCATGAAGGCCGTCGACGGCCCTCACGGAATCTTCGCCGACCCTATGCCGGTCGACACTGGAGGCGCGATGATCGAGCGCGCTCCGAATGATCCTGCGTGGTACAAGGGTGGATTGTGGCACGACAACATGACGGTCAACGTGCCGGGATTCTGGTTCATGTCGTGGTACGACGTATCGGTGGGGCCCAACCTGGCTGCATACAATCACGTGCGGAAGACTGCCAGGCCAGAGATCGGCAACCAACAGTACGCTGTGATCGCGCCGACACTTCACTGCTCCTACAAGCGCGCCACAGAAAACACGATCGTCGGCGAGCGCAGTATGGGAGATGCGCGTCTGAACTACGACGAGCTGACTTATGCCTGGTTCGATTACTTTCTTAAGGGAGAGAACAACCGCATTCTCGAGACGATGCCGAAGGTGCGCTACTACACGATGGGCCTGAACAAGTGGCAGACGTCCGATACGTGGCCGCCGCGAGGGGCACAACCGATCACCTTCTTCCTGTCCAGTAATGGGAAGGCGAATACGCTGAATGGCGACGGTGCACTCAGCAAGGCGCCAGAAGTGGTGGATAAACCCGATCGATTCGACTACGACCCGCTGAATCCAGTACCGTCGTACGGTGGAAATGTATGCTGTACAGGGACTGCGGTGGCGGGCGGCGCATTCGACCAGCGCAAGATGGAGGCGCGACCCGACATTCTGGTTTACAGCACCGAGCCATTGCAGCAAGGGATGGAAGTAAGCGGACCGATCGAGGTGACGCTCTATGTGTCGTCCGACGCAAAGGACACGGATTTCACGGTGAAGCTGATTGATGTCTATCCGGACGGAACGGCCTACAATCTGGACGAGACGATCCAGCGGTTGAGGTATCGGAATGGATACGATAAGCCTCAAGTGTGGATGGAAGCTGGCAAGGTGTACAAAATAACGCTGCAGCCCATGACGACGAGCAATTACTATGAGGCGGGCCATCGCATTCGACTGGAGGTCTCGAGCAGTAACCACCCCCGCTTCGATCGGAACATGAACACGGGCGGGAAGAACTATGACGAGTCGCGCGGCGTGGTCGCGCACAACGAGGTACACCACTCGAGGCAGTATCCGTCGGAGCTCAAGATCACCGTCGTTAAGAAGTAACGTTTCCGCGGTCCTCAATGCTCAAGGAGCAGACAAGGTCCTTTGTTTATAAGACCTCGTATCCGCCGGGCCGCGGCTTTCGAGTTCAAATGATTTCACAATGGAGGGATAGAGATGATCAAAGTAAGTGTGTTGTACCCCAGGACCGCTGAGAGCACCTTCGACATGAAGTATTACTGTGATCACCACATGCCGATGGTCACAGAGCGCTTCGGACCTCTTTGCAAGGCAATCGCAGTCGAAGAGGGTCTCCTGGGTAGCGCGCCAGGCTCCGACCCGCCATTCATGGCGATGGGGCATATGTACTTCGAATCCATTGAGGAGTTCCAGACCGCGTTTCAACCTCATGCAGCTGAATTGATGGGAGATGTTAAGAACTACACCAATGTCGAGCCCATCATTCAGATCAGCGAAGTGCGAATTGCCAGCGCGAATTTCACGGCAGCGGGGGCGTGAGGCGATGAAAGTCTAAAGGACAATCTCACGCGAAGCCGCGAAGGCGCGAAAGACGCGAAGAGGAATAAGGAAAGGCGAACCGAGCATCCTACCATTCCTATTCTTCTTCGCGTCTTTCGCGCCTTCGCGGCTTCGCGTGAGATCCTTACTTCTTCGGCCACGTCAACTCGACCTTTGACTTGACATGCCCATCAAGCAATTCCTCCTTCGCGAACCAGGTAGGCTTCATCTGCGCCTTGCTGAAGAGCTTCTCCGCCTGGTCGCGATAATGCGGTGACTCCTTGCGGTCACTCTGTCCAATCGGCGGCTGCGTAAAGCTCTTGATCGGCTTGCTGAGAACTACCACCTCCGTCGAAGTCTGACCTCCATAACCCCAGCGCGTATGGTCGGCCTTTTCCTCGGAGAAGTTGGTTGAGCGCAAAGTGGCCATGCCCTCCGGGATCTGAGAGCCTCCTCCGACGGGCCATGACACTTCGTCTCGACCAACCCGGAACACATCGCCGAACACCGTATTCAGATTGCCGTGATTGGTACGCATAATCCGCATCCCTTCATCAAGCGCGGCAACCATCATTCGCTGCTCAGCCTCAGTTACCGCCGCAGATGGTTTACTCCAACCAAAGAGGTCCAGATAGTCGTTGATCTTCGCCACCAGTGCGTTGTAGCTCGCAGTCGGCATCTTCTTGATCAACGCGTGACGCCAGTAATAAAACTTCAAAGCGCCGGCTGAATCGGCATTCGCGTAGCCATCCCAGCTCTTGATCCCCTTCAATCCTTCCTGGAGATTCAGGCTCTGTGAATCACTATATTTCAGACAGGCGTCGCCCAGCACCTTCACCCAGCGGTCATACTGCGGACAGAAGGTATTAAGCGCCAGCGCCTTCATGTCTTCGACCGACACCTTCTTGTGTTCCTCAAGCCATTTCACCGCCGAATATCCCCGCTGATGCGTCGTCTTGATGCGATCATTGAACATATAAAAGGGAAACTTGTCTGCCTGCAGGGGACTACCCACCATCATGACATCGGGCGGAGTGTTGCAGTTCTGCATGTAACCCTGAACCGGATTGAGGATCGAAAGCAGATCAGTAGTCTTGTGCATGCCAAGCCATTCCGTCTTTGATGTCGAGCCATCCACCGGCTTTGCCCAGTCGTAGCCCGCAGGCCGGACCGGCACGTGTCCTGTGCGCTGGTAATAGATGTTCCCGCTGGTATCAGCGATCATGACGTTTTGAGGCATGACGCGCCCACCCTCCATCGCCTTCATTCCATCCTTGTAATCCTTAGCGATGTTGAACAGGTACTTGGACTCGATATAGCCAACATCATCGGCGTAGGCAAGCCGGGCGGCATATGCCCGTTCGCCTTCGCGTGAAACGATTGGGCCGTAGTGAGTATCGTAGAAGGTCACTTCGCGAGGCGCGCTCTCACCCTTGACCTGAACCATCGTCTTCCGAACTTTGATCTCGCGCCAGCCACCGTCGTATTGATACTGGAGCGGATTCTTTGGATTTAGCTTAAGCGTGTAGACATCCGCGGTATCGGGGCCGCCAGTTGTGTGCGCCCACGCGACATCGGATGAATGCCCGAGCCCGACGTAGGGAACGCCAGCCGTGGCAAATCCGCTCGCGTGAATTGCTCCCGCGTGCAGACGCAGCTCCCAGAACCGTTGCCTGCCAAACCAGCCCAGATGCGGATCGATGATCAGCATCGCTACACCTTCCGTGCTGTGCGATGGGGCGATTGCCATCTCATTTGACGCGCGCATGTCAATCGTGAAGTTCGGTGTTAATCCAGCCGCTCTTAGATCACCATAAGCCTGTCCAGACGGCCATCCCCATATATACTGACGACCAAAGGCGACGGGCATGTGCTTTTCAACGCGTCGATTACCCCACCACGCAGGCACCTCATTCCTGTGCGCTGCCATGTAATCGTTGATTCCCTCGACAAAAGCCTCAATCCCGGCGCGCACCTGCGGCATGATACTGTCGTAGTTCTTCTTCGCGATTTCCTCGTACCGCCACATCCTCGCCTGGACATCATCCTTGAGATTATCCTCACCACCGAAAGCGGCAGCCATCTCTCCGGTTCCACGCAGATAGTTCTTGAGAATCTCATCGAGGCGGTCTTCGGCTTGCGCCCATCCGGAAGCGTAGAGTCCCCCTTCCTCGGTGGCGGCGTAGATGTGGGGAACCCCATAGTCATCGCGATAAATCGTCACGATGCCAGGTGCCTGCTCTCCTCGCGCCGCCGACTGAGTCTTTCCGTGCGCGAACAGGGCCAGGCTCAACAGCGTTAATGTGACCGCTCCAGCAATCTTGAGTTTCATTCTCTTCTCCAGCAATTATTCCTCAGGAGCAACGGTGCCGGTTGGGGAACAGGAAGACTCACGGAGGGCCGTAGGGGCGGGGCTTGTCCCTGCCCGCCTTCCGAAGCCGCACCCACGGCCCTCCGTGAGTCTTCCTGTTGCCGAACCGGCATCGTCCA
>JBDTUW010000310.1:0-5679 GCA_040007555.1 Acidobacteriota bacterium
CAATCTCCCCAAGTGGAAGAACTCGAGACCGTGACCATCCGCTTCGCTGGGGATTCTGGCGATGGCATGCAGTTGACCGGCACGCAATTTACGTCTACCGCAGCAATTGTTGGAAACGACATCTCAACCTTGCCAGATTTTCCTGCGGAGATTCGCGCTCCAGCGGGCAGTCTGCCGGGGGTCTCCGGATATCAGTTGAATTTCAGCAGCCGGGACATCCGTACGCCGGGTGACGAGCCGAACGTTCTTGTTGCGATGAATCCTGCGGCGCTCATGACGAATTTGCCCGACCTCGAAGCAGGCGGCATACTCGTGGTCAACACCGACGCGTTTGTCGATGGTAATCTGAAGAAGGCGGGATACACGATCAATCCTCTGGATGATGGTTCCCTCACAGGTTTTCGTCTCTTTAAAGTACCGATCACGACCCTCACCCTGAGGGCGCTCGAGAACGTCAGCATTCCTCACAAGCAGCAGGAGCGATGCAAGAACTTCTTCGCCCTGGGCTTGATGTATTGGCTCTATGACCGGCCGCTCGAGCCCACTTTCCGCTGGATCGATGAGAAGTTTAAGGCGTCCCCCGACGTTGGCGCCGCCAACACACTGGCTGTCAAGGCGGGGTACAACTACGCGGATACGACAGAGATTTTTACCACCCATTATCGTGTTGGCAAAGCGAAGATCAAGCCTGGGCGTTATCGGAATATTACTGGTAACGAAGCTACGGCGATCGGGTTTGTGACAGCTTCGCAGCTGGCCGGCCGGCCGCTATTTTATGGCAGCTATCCGATCACACCGGCATCGGACGTATTGCACGAGCTTTCGAAGCACAAGAACTTCGGGGTCAAAACATTTCAGGCAGAGGACGAGATTGCTGCGGTTGGAGCGGCGATTGGAGCTTCATTCACAGGTCACATCGGGTTGACGGGCACCAGCGGTCCGGGACTGGCGCTTAAGTCTGAATTCATCGGCCTGGCGGTCATGACAGAATTACCGCTGGTTGTCATTGACGTTCAGCGGGGCGGTCCTTCGACGGGGCTGCCTACTAAAACGGAACAGGCTGATCTGCTCCAGGCAATGTTTGGCCGGAACAGTGAGTGTCCGGTGGCGATCGTTGCTCCGTCCACTCCCTCGGACTGCTTTACGATGGCGGTGGAAGCCGTGCGACTGGCGACAAAGTACATGTCACCGGTGATCTATCTCTCAGACGGGTACCTGGCAAACGGGTCTGAGCCGTGGGAGATTCCGTCGATTGAGAGTCTGCCACAGTTCGAAGTTAAGTTCCGGACAGAGCCGGAAGGATTCTTTCCCTATTTGCGCGATGAGAAGACGCTGGCAAGACCGTGGGCTATACCGGGAACACCGGGCCTCGAACATCGCATTGGCGGGATCGAGAAGCAACACATCACGGGCAATGTGAGTTACGATCCGGAGAATCACGATTTTATGGTGCGTCTTCGTGCCGAGAAGGTCCAGCGAATGGCGCAGGACATTCCCTCAATCGAGGTCTTTGGTTCGAATGAGGGAAAGGTTCTGGTCCTTGGCTGGGGCTCAACGTACGGGGCAATTACCACCGCCGTCGAACACATGCAGGAAAAGGGTGCCTCTGTCTCAAGCGCGCATCTGAAATATCTCAACCCATTTCCGAAGAACCTGGGCGAGGTGCTCTCGGGTTTCGAGACCGTCATTGTGCCGGAATTGAATCTCGGGCAACTTGCGATGCTCATACGCGCGCGATTCCTGGTCGACGCCGTCAGCTATTCAAAGGTCAAAGGCAAGCCGTTTAAGGTCTCCGAACTGGTGGCGAAAATCAAAGAATATCTTTGAGACTTATGCGGACTCGAGTGAAGGGATAGAGTTTTCGAGAGCGAGGAAATAGATGAGTGAAAAGGCGCAGGATGCAAACGGGACTAACGGCGGCGTCAAGCTGACACGGCAGGATTTCATCACAGATCAGGAGGTCCGCTGGTGCCCGGGCTGCGGGGACTATTCGATCCTCGCTCAGGTTCAGAAAGTGATGCCGGAGCTGAATATTCCCAAAGAGAAGATTGTCTTCGTCTCCGGGATTGGGTGCTCGAGCCGGTTTCCTTATTACATGGACACGTATGGGTTTCACACTATTCATGGCCGGGCACCCGCTTTGGCTACAGGAGTAAAGACAGCCAATCCCGATCTCAGCGTCTGGGTGATTACGGGTGACGGTGATGCGTTGTCGATTGGCGGAAATCATTTCATGCACGCCATCCGCCGCAATCTCGACCTGAAGATCATTCTCTTCAACAATCGTATCTACGGGTTGACCAAGGGGCAGTATTCGCCGACTTCCGAATTGGGGAAGAAGAACAAGTCTGCACCAATGGGCGTGATTGATTATCCGATCAATCCGCTCAGTCTCGTGTTTGCTTCAGAAGCGACATTTGTGGCCCGTTCGATCGATACGGATCCGAAGCATCTGACCATGATCATCGAACGACTGGCGCGGCATAAGGGCTCCGCATTTGTCGAGGTCTATCAGAATTGCAATATCTATAACGACAATGCCTTCAAACCATTTTCGGAGCGGACGGTGCGCGACGACCGGATGATCTATCTCGAAGATGGCAAGCCGTTACTCTTTGGCAAGGCCAAGGACAAAGGCATCCGGTTGAATGGTGTTCTTCCGGAAATTGCCACCATTGGCGAGAATGGCATGACGGCGGACGACATGATCGTTCACGACGAAAGATCACCGGAGCCGAATCTTGGTTACATTCTGGGGCGAATGCAGTATCCGGAGTTTCCGGTTCCGATGGGAGTCTTTCGTGCAATTCAGAAACCCACGTATGAAGACATGATGCAGGAGCAGATTACGCAGGCGATCAGTCAAAAGGGACCGGGTAGTCTGGCCAAGCTGCTCAATAGCGGTGAAACCTGGGTCGTTGGACCTGAAGGCGAAGAGTCCACTAATGGAACGCACTAATTGCTCCACCAATTGAGGTGACATTAATTTCTTATGTCGATACTCTCGGAAGTTTTCAATACGGTTAAAGAGATCATTGATGTGGCGAGGACGACGGCGACGGGGATGTCGGTCACGTTGAGCCATATTCCCAAGCGCAAGGATACTGTCAGCTATCCGGAGTCTCCGGTGACAATCTACCGGCGTTTTCGCGGTGAGCACTTCCTCGACGTCAACGAGGATGGGAAAGAGAAGTGTGTCTCGTGCTTCCTTTGCGCAGCTGCCTGCCCGGCGGATGCGATATATATCGAGGGCGCCGAGGACCCACGTCCTTATGAGGAGCGCAATTCAATAGATCACCGCTACGCCAAGGTCTACCAGATAGACTACGGCCGGTGCATTCTTTGCGGCTTCTGCGTCGATGCCTGCCCGACGGATGCCATCATTCACGGTCACAATTTTGAGTGGGCTGTCTATACCCCTGGCGAGATGGTCAAGGACAAGGATTATCTTCTGGCCAACAAGTGGCGGGAGCCTGACGTCACACCGAATGCGAAGCAACTCCCACTGGCCAGGAAGCAAACGCAACCCAAATTCAATATGATATTGAAATAAGCCATCCTGATTTTGGATTTTAGATTTTGGGTTTTAGATTGGGGGGCATTAACACAGAGACTCCTGCATTTCTGCATATGCAATTCAAAAACTCGGGATCCCGAGCTTACTTGACGTCAAAGACTGGAACGTCGCTGAGTAGAAGCTTCCCACCGCTCTTGCGAAGGATGTAGAGAGCCCGACCCGCGTAGTCCTTCCCATCAATCTTTATTTTGAGAAGAACATCGACCGCCACGCGATTGGCGTCGAGTTGCTCTGCCCGTGTCGGCTCAGTTGTCCAGAACGCCGGTTTTCGGATGACAAGAGACTGTGCGAAACGTCGAAGATTGCCCACATCGACAAATGCGCCGACGGCGTCGGCTGAACTTTGTAGGATTGCCGCATCCATTTGCTTCAGTATCGCTCGCACGTCTTCGGGGATCTTGAGGGTCCCCGATTCGAGCTCGGCAGCAATCACGCCATTTCGAGCGGTAATTGTCGTCGCAACATCGACGTCGGCCGTCGATGCCAATCTGAAGTGCCTCGCCGCCTCCGCGGGCTTCTTCTGTTCCGCGGCCAGCGCGCCCAATCCGAGGTGGGCCCAGGCATAGGCCTGTATCGTTATCAGGTTATCCTTTAACGCTGAATTGAATACCTGAGATGCTTCATCGTTCTTTTTGGCAGCGAGCAGAACACGCCCAAGAAACGCCATCAGCGCAGGTGAATCAGGCGATGCGGCCAGCGCTTCGCGCCCTTTGCTCTCCGCCGTTTTCAAGTCCCCATTGCTGAATGCCAGGTTTGCCTCTCCGTACAAATCCCCTGGTGATGCCTGCCTCGGGTATGAGTCGTTGCTATAGTCTTTCTGTGGATAGATCTTTTCCGGATCTGCCTCAATCGAAACGATAGGCTTGTCAGAAGGGAGCGGTATCGATCCGTATTCGCCACCTTTGACCGTGATAGTCTGTTTGAGTTTCTCTCCCTTATCCGTTGTAGCGACGAGATCAACCGTGAAATCGCCGTTCCCAAAGTTGACGATAGTTGATTCCATTCCCGATGCGGTCTTCTGCGGTTGGCCCACAGCGAAATCCGGAACCACCACCGTTTCTATCCATTGGGCAAATGTATCGTTGATGGTCGTCCCCCCGGCCGGACTGGCCACCAGCATTGCCTTCATATTCGTACATCGAGACCGTCCGCAGAGGGGACTTTTCCATTCCACAAGCGAAAGAACGTCGGAACGCTGCCGGTCAAGCATTTGGCGTACGATCCCATCAAACGCGGCCTGGCCTGTCTGCTTTTCGATGAGACGCCACACTAACGCACCCTTACTGAACATGCTGGAGGTGTAGTTTCTATCGAGCGGGCTAATCATCAGCAGCGGCGCATCAGAACCACGCGCCAGTGGAGCGTATGCGCGCCGATAACGCTCAAACGCCGCATCGGCGGCCGCAGGTCCATTGCGCTCGCCGAGGTAGCGCGCCACAAGATAGATCGGGAGCGCATCTCGAAGCATCCCGTTGCCGCGCCCGCGGAGGAGGAGACGGCCGTCTATCCAGGCTCGCGAGGCTGAGCTTGCAACTAACTCGACTGTCCCGAGATCGAGGACATCGCGCCGAAAGAAGGAATCATCAAGAAATAGCGCGCCGGTAGTAGCGTAGGTCGACTCGCGGGATTGTGAGACTCCGTCACTGGTCACCGACGTCGAACCAAAACCGCTCGTCGAGATCGCGCGCCACGGGGCGCCAGCTGGCACTCCGAAATACTTGGTGCAAAAAGCGAGCGATTTCTCGGCCTCATCCGCGAGTCGCTGTGCCTGTTGCCTTCCAGCTTCGTTCAGACCGCGTTGCAGGTAAATCTCAATCGCGGCAGGTTCACCTCCGCGGGAGAGGACTTCGAAATCACCGACGATAAAAAACGGCAAAGCAGCGAGACTCTGCTCGAATGAATTCTCACTCTTGCGGATTCCGGCCGAGATAACTTTCTGTCCGGGCGGGGGCACGACGGTTAACGTGAACGGAGCGGTGTCGGCGCCGTGATCGCCAAACGGCGTGTGGATGACCGGAAACCACTGGCTGGGAGGAAGCAGAAAACTCTCGCCCTCCGAGACTCTCAAAAATGGAGTCCGATCGTTAGCTTCGATCGTGTAG
>JBDTUW010000311.1:0-5629 GCA_040007555.1 Acidobacteriota bacterium
CTATGAACGCGTTAAGCCGCAGAAGGGGATCGCGTATTTCGTGGTGGGGGCAGGGGGACAGTTGCGAGCGGGCAATATGGACCGGAAATCGGCCATTACCGCGAAGGGGTTCGATACAGATCTTTCGTTTATGGCCGCAGAAATTGCAGGCGACGAGATGCACTTTAATGCCATCTCGAGGGCGGGGGAGGTTGTCGATTCGGGCGTGCTTATGCGGCGCAATGTGGCGCGCTGATTGTCGCGAGTCGCGAGAAGTTCAACAACGGCAACCCCCAATTTGTCCCCTAGTCGCCATCATCGCCATCGGTCCCGTTTACTGGCGCGCCGATGGGCATGAGTCTCGTCAATTGGCGGATTTTGTTATTTCCTCCACCTTTGACATCTTTGGCGGGCGGCACTTTCAGGTCGTCGACATCGATCGCCTGCTCAGGTTTCCTGTCCTTCTTCGCCCGGAGGGGGCTCTCTTTCGTTTGCTGCTGCATGATTTCCTTTCCATCATCGAGCACTCTGTGGGTTGACCCACTCAGTCGGTCGCCCACTTGGTTGTAAAGCCGGAAAGGAGCGGGAAAACTATCATGTTGACAAAACCACTTCGGCTCTTGATAAAGAGCGCACAAGCGTCCTGCGGCCTTCCTCGCGCTCAGCACCATATCCCGGGACGGGCTTGAAGCGTTTCTCTACTCATATGGGTGCCGACAGGTCGGCATCGATAATGGGGCATCTAAATGTAAGTGATCTGGCGGCATTTTCTATGCGTTAATGAAAGGGCGGGATTATGGATGTTTTACTTCCCCTCTTGGCAACAATGTTCGCGAGACGTCTCACGCGTCTCCTCGTAATTCTAATCTGCATCCTCGCGACCGGCCGATCCGCCATTGGATCGGAGAGTGACGCGATTACCATCTCTCAAAATATTCGGCAGCGGCATATGCCTCACGGCACAATCCTCGACCCGGTCTTTAAGACTCCTGACAGCCAGGAGATTGATTACTATTGGCATGGGGGCGATTCTGCCATCTGGACCGGGCACTATCTCGCCGCCGAGGCTTTCCGCTATCGGGTCACCCGAACCCCGGAAGCGTTGGATAATGTGCGTAACGCGTTGGCTGGCCTCCGCCTGCTCGTCGACGTCACGGGAAGCAACGTGCTCGCGCGCTGCGCCTTCCCTATTGGCTCACCCTACGCTGGCAAGATTATTCAGGAAGAGCAAAGACACGGCATCCACACGCGTACCTTGAACGGTGTACAGTATTACTGGATTGGCAATACGTCACGCGATCAGTACTCGGGGGTCTTCTTCGGTCTGGGTGTGGCGTATGACATGGTTGATGATGCGCAAGTGCGGGTGGAGATCAGCGCGCTGGTCACGCGGCTCCTCGATTTTCTCGTTGCCCGGAGCTGGTTTGTGTTCATGCCCGACGGGTCCATAAGCACGACCTTCGCGGGGCGCCCCGAGCAGCGCTTGAGTTTTCTGCAGGTAGGGCGTCACGTCAATCCCGTGCGCTTTGACAGCCGCTACCAGGATCATCGCAATCAGAACTTCGATCTCATCACCGTCACGATGGGCCTCGATGTGCTCGAGGATCATGACAGCTACTTCAAATTCAATCTCGACACAATCAATCTCTACAATTTGATCAGGCTGGAGACCAACGCCTTCTATCGGGATAGCTACCTCGGTGCGTATGAGGTCATGCGGCGAACCACCGACGATCACGGCAACGCGCACTTCAATGCCATTGACACTGCGTTGCGAGGACTGAGCAACGACCGGGATGCCGAGACACGCGTCATGCTGGACGAGTGGCTGCTGAGGCCGCGGCGCGACAACTTTCTGGATTGGCGTGGCGACCCGCGCTATCCGGCCTGCGGCAGCGACAGGGCCTGCAGTCCCATTCCCATCGTCGATCGCATCCGCACCGACTTCCTCTGGCAGCGTAGCCCGTTTCTACTATTCGGCGGTGGCACGGGGAAGGTCGAAATGACAGGCATTGACTACATTCTGCCGTATTGGATGTCTCGGTATTACGGGGTGATAAAGGGGGCCTGGAGCATACCGTTCCGACCACAGCGTCCCCCTTCACAAGGTATCAGTTTCAATTGAGCCGCGAAGGCCTACAGGAGCTGATCCCCGCCCGCCTTCCGAAGCCCCAACTAACGCGGGCCGGGACAAGCCCCGCCCCTACCGCCCTTTCGCGGTGTTCCTCCACTCGCTAAAAGATAACAACCTTGGAATGGCTTGCACGAGAATGTAGGCGAGGCAAAAAAGCAGCACCTTTCATGGAAACACCGAGAAGCTGCGTGGATTGTCCCCCGAGGGGTGAGTCGAACAAGCTCCATTAACTCTCGGACTTGTTTTCAATCCGATGAGCGTAGAATTTGACTCTCGACTGCTCCTTATCGGCGACGGCGTCTGTAGCCGTACCCGCCGCCAAAGATTAGGAGAAGTGCGACGATAAGGATTATTAGATTAGCGTTGCTCATGCCAAAAATGCTAGCACGCGGCTTGCCCTCATGCCTATTGATTTCTCGCACCCGTCCTAAGCAAGTGGAGTGCTGGTCTGACCCCAAAACCCACGTCCCATTTGAATCCTTCTCGGGAGATGTGTGTTCCACCGCTAATATCGGGCAGAATGTCACCGACGGAACGAAGAACCCGTCGATAACTGGCGGCGAAGGATCGCGCATTTTGAACTGCGGGTTGACGCTGACTAATCAGATTCGAAGGGAGATCCATTGATATGGCTGATACGCCTCTACTCGCGCCATCGCCGAGGGTTTGAAGGCGCGGGAGTGTACTACGGCGCGACATTTGTCGAGTCTCAGTTGTGCCGTGGCGAAGACGTCATCGTGGTCGGTGGAGGCAACTCGGCGGGCTAGGCCGCAGTCTTTCTCGCACAGACCGCAAGGCGCGTGCAGCTGCTCGTCAGAGCCGGAGGAGTGGCGGAGCCCATGTCACGCTATTTGATTCGCCGCATTGAAGGGAATGCAACGATCGTCCTGCGCCCGCAGACGGAGATCGTAGCGCTTGAAGGGGGGGCACATCTTGAACGTGTCGGCTGGCAGGATAATCAAACTGGCAAGATTGAAACGCACGCCATCAGACACGTCTTCGTCATGGCGGGAGCGGTCCCAAACACACGCTGGCTCGAAGGCTGCGTGGTGCGTGACGCGAACCGCTTCGTCTGATTCCGTATCGGGCCCGGTACGTTCCCCAGCCCGGTGAAGCGCGATGTATAAGAACTCCGCCACTTATGTCGAAGATCAGGCTCTCTGGGGCTGGGACGCCACTCCCGGTATCGTATCTGTCTGGGCGGATGGAAATGGAGTCGCAACCGTGTGGCGGCGCATCCCGGCGACCGGCGCGCTTGTCGTCGAAAAAGAGCGCTTTCGTCATTGGCTGGTTCTCGACACTCTGGACTATCTGCAACATCTCGGTACCCGGCTTGGCCGCGAAGGCGACAGCGACAGCGACATAACTTATCGCGTGCTTGAGGGGCGTGGCACCCTCCGCTTCCTGGTCAGTGCCGACAAGGCAGCGAAGTTGAGCTCGGAAGTCCTTAAGGGTGCGGACGAACGTCTTGGCCGCCGTGTGGCTCATTTGCGCGAGTTGGGAGCAGAGAAGGTTCTCCTCCTACCCGCAGAGGAACAGTATCTCGTCGGAAGTGGTCGCACATATTTCCGCGATCTTACCTTTGATGATCTCCACCGCATGCAGTTTGATCTGGAGACGACAGGACTGAACCCGCACGTTGATCGCATCTTTCTGATCGCAATTCGTGATGTCAATGGAGTCGCGGAAGTTCTCGAAGCGGACGATCTGAACGACAAGGCTGAGGCCGATCTCATCAATCGGCTCGTGACGAAAGTGCAGGCTGCCGATCCCGACGTCATCGAGAATCATAATCTCCACGGTTTCGATCTTCCATTTCTCGACCAGCGCGCCAGTCTGCTCGGCATCCCGCTCTCCCTTGGACGCATTGACGCTGATCGCCTGAGCAAGCGGGCTGCGCGACGCGGCGTCGTGAGTTCAAGTGATTCCCGGCGCCGGTTTCGCTTTGTCGCTCCTGGCCGCGAGTTGATCGACACACTCGATGCCGTCCTTCGCTTTGACTTCGCTGCTCGTGAGTTGCCCGGGCACGGTCTGAAGGCCGTCGCGCGTCATTTTGGAATCGCAAAACCCAATCGCGAACAGATTCGCGGCGATCAGATTCATGACGTCTACCGCCGGGACCCTGATCGCGTCCGGCGATATGCCACGGCCGATGTTGAGGAGGTTGCCGGACTGGCCAGAATGCTTGGCGGCGCCGCATTCGCCCTCGCCCAGATGGCGCCCCGCCGATACGAACGCCTCTCTGATGCGGGAGCCGCGACCGGCATCATTGACCCTCTGCTTGTTCGCGCCTACTTGCGCGCCGGCAAGGCGCTTCCCGCTCACACCCCCGGTGATGGCACACAGCATAGCGGTGCAGCGCTGTATCTTTTCGCTACCGGCGTCGCGCATCGAGTAGTCAAGGCTGACGTTGCCAGCCTCTATCCATCCTTGATGCGCGCCTATCGCATCGGTCCTGCGCGCGATGAACTGGGGGCACTGCTTGCGCTGGTCGACGGCCTGGTCGAGCGAAGGCTGCAGGCGAAGGATAGGGCCCGCGTTGAGAAGGCGGGGTCTGCGGAAAGACACGGTCACGAGGCGATGTCGGCAGCGTTGAAGCTCGTCGTCAATTCAGCATACGGTTACCTCGCGGCGGGCGGGGGACTGACGCGCTTTGCCGATGTGCATTCGGCGAATGAGGTGACGCGTCGCGGTCGTGAGGTTCTCGGTCTGATGTGCCGGGAGTTATCGGCGCGTGGAGTCACTTTGCTTGAGGCGGATACGGACGGCGTCTACTTCGCAGTGCCTGAGACGTGGAGTGAAGCTGACGAACGGCGAGTCGTCGCGGAGGTGGCAGCCTTATTGCCCCCGCTGGTGCATCTTGAGTTTGAAGGGCGATATGCAGCCATGCTCTCGCACGAGCCCAAGAATTACGTCCTTCTGGGATACGAAGGCACATTGCTCTTGAAGGGTGTCGCCTTTCGTTCCAGCAGAGCCGAACCCTTCGGCGAGATATTCCTGCGCCGTTCGCTTACGCGTTTGTTAGTTGGAGATGTCGCGGGTGTTCGCGCTATCTATCTTGAGACAATCAGCGCGTTGCGCCGTCGTGAGGTTCCGACCTTTGATGTGTCGTCGCGAGTGCGCCTCACAAAGACACGCGAACGATATCTCGAGAGCCGGAAGCAACGTCGCGAACTTCCCTATGAAGCGCTGCTCGCAAACCTAAGGCAATCGTGGAGCGTCGGTGAGCGAATCCGCGTCTATCGCACACAGGTGGGCGAGGGGGGCATCGTCACCGACACCGATGATGGCGTTGAGCCTACATCAGTTGGGGACCGCCGCGACTACGATGTCGAGTACTACATTCGCGTGCTGCGCGACACATACGCGGCCAGGCTGGCGCGCGCGTTCTCGGTACATGATTTTAGCGTGGTGTTTTCCAATCCCGATCAGCCCTCCCTGTTCGCGCCTTCGCTCGAAAGCATTCTTCCGGTCTTAAGAATCACACCCACTGCAGCGGCACTCTCTGCTCAGGGG
>JBDTUW010000312.1:0-5625 GCA_040007555.1 Acidobacteriota bacterium
GGCGGAGCGTGTCGCACGCTTTCTCGCTGAGCGCATTGGCGAAGAGAACGTCACCGCGCATCACGGAAGTTTATCGCGTGAGCGACGGTTCTCGGCGGAGCAGCGGCTAAAGGCTGGTGAGCTCAAGGCGCTCGTTGCGACCGCATCGCTCGAACTGGGAATCGACATTGGCGCGGTCAATCTCGTTTGCCAGTTGGGCTCGACCCGATCGATCGCTACCCTGCTCCAGCGCGTCGGCCGATCGGGACACTCAATTCATGGCTTACCCAAAGGGCGGGTCTTTCCCTCGACGCGGGATGAACTTGTAGAATGCGCCGCGTTGCTTGATGCGTTCCGACGCGGTGAACTCGATCGTGTTGTCATTCCCGAGAAGCCGCTGGACATCCTCGCGCAGCAGATTGTCGCTGCCGTCTCCGCCGAAGAATGGACGGAGGATGATCTCTTCTCGATGGTGCGAAAGGCTCGACCTTACCGCGATCTCTCACGCGAAGAGTTCGATGAAGTAATCCGCATGCTCGCGTCGGGCTTCACCACGCAGCGCGGGCGGCGCAGCGCCTATCTGCACCACGACGTGATCAATCACAAGGTGAGAGCACGAAAGGGCGCGCGTCTGACGGCGCTGACATCGGGCGGAGCCATCCCGGATAATGCCGACTATGACGTGATTCTCGATCCCGACCAGATTTTCATCGGGACAGTCAATGAGGATTTTGCCGTTGAGAGCCTGGCGGGAGACATTTTTCAACTCGGCAATACTTCTTGGCGTATCACTCGCGTCGAGCGTGGCCGCGTTCGTGTTGCCGATGCACAGGGCCAACCGCCGACAATTCCATTCTGGCTTGGTGAAGCACCGAGCCGAACAGACGAGCTCTCCACCGCCGTCTCAAGAATCCGGACCGACGTTGCCGGACTACTAGGTGACACCCGGGAATCTGCAGAGAAATGGTTGACCGATGATGTCGGCATTGGCCTCGCAGCATCGGAGCAACTCGTCGATTATCTTGCCCAGGCACGCATCGCGCTCGGTGTCATGCCAAGTCGCGAGACCATCGTCATCGAGCGTTTCTTCGATGAGAGCGGCGGAACTCAAATGGTGATCCATTCGCCATTTGGCAGCCGGATCAACCGCGCCTGGGGTCTCGCCCTGCGCAAGCGCTTCTGCCGTAAATTCAATTTCGAGCTGCAGGCGGCGGCCACCGAAGATGCAATCGTCATGTCGCTCAGCCAGTCGCACAGCTTCCCACTCGACGACGTCTTCAAGTATCTGAATTCCGCGTCCGTCCGCGAACTGCTCATCCAGGCGCTGCTGGACGCGCCCATGTTCGCGACAAGATGGAGGTGGAACGCGAATCGCGCCCTGGCCATCGTTCGCCGACGCGGAAGCCGTCGTATCCCCCCGCAGTTGCAACGAATGGAAGCTGAGGACCTGCTCGCGGCGGTCTTTCCCGACCAGGTTGCCTGTGGTGAAAACATCGTCGGCGACCGCGAAATACCAGATCACCCTTTAGTCAATCAGACGATCCGCGACTGCCTCGAAGAGGCGATGGATATTGACGGTCTCGAGGCACTTCTCACCTCATTTGAACAAGGGGAGAAGACGCTCATCGCGAAGGAACTGACTGAACCATCACCACTCGCACAGGAGATTCTCAACGCACGTCCATACGCGTACCTGGATGACGCGCCGCTTGAAGAGCGTCGCACACAAGCTGTCATGAGCCGGCGCTGGCTCGACCCGGAGACGGCTAACGACCTCGGCGCTCTGGATCAGGCGGCAATCGATCGCGTGCGTGAAGAGGCTTGGCCGGAAGTCGTGAGCGTCGATGAGCTCCACGATGCACTTCTCCAGTTGGGTTTTCTGACAGAGGCTGAAGCCGCTGCCAGCGAAGAGCCTTCGTTTGAAACCTTTTTCGATCAGCTTGTTAAGGAAGGTCGCGCGGTACGGCTTCGCGATGGAGACAAACTTTTTCGCGTCGCAGTGGAACGTTTATCACACCTGCTCGCCATCTATCCTCAGGCTATTCTCGAACCGCGCACCGGAATTGACGAGCGCTTTCTGGTGACTGTTTCAGCCGAGGAAGCATTGATTGAAACGGTGCGGGGGAGACTTGAGGCGCTCGGTCCGGTTACAGTCAGCGCTTTGTCCGCTGTTATGGGAATCGCGACCGGCCTGATCGATGTTGCCCTTGCTGCCCTCGAAGCAGAAGGCTCAGCCATTCGCGGCCGTTTCACGCCCGGTTCGGCGGAAATAGAATGGTGTGACCGAAGGCTACTCGCAAGAATTCATCGCTACACTCTCAATCGCTTACGTCAGGAGATCCAACCGGTATCGCCTGCGGATTTCATGCGATTTCTCCTGACATGGCAAAGAGTGACACCGGGACATCGAGTTGAGGGTGCGGAGAGTCTCGCGTCGGTCGTTGATCAACTCGAGGGATTCGAGGCTGCCGCCGGCGCCTGGGAGAGTGAGATTCTGCCCTCGAGACTTGAAGAGTACGAGCCGGAGTGGCTCGACTCCCTCTGCCTCTCCGGCAGAATCGTCTGGGCACGCCTTAGTCCGACAAAAAGCATCGGATCGGCCCCAATTCGATCGACTCCGATTGCCTTTGTGCTCCGGAAGAATGCGCGAGCCTGGGATAGGGTCTTCGGCCAGCCGGGGCCGCCATCGCTCACATCCTCCGGTGAGATCGTCTACAACCACCTCGTCGATCAAGGGGCGTCATTCTTCGGAGATCTCGTGGAGAACACGAGTCTGCTGCCGAGCCAGGTAGAATCAGCGCTTGCTGAGCTGGTTTCGGGTGGTCTCGTCACAGCTGACAGCTTCACCGGCCTGCGGGCGCTCCTGACCCCCGTCAGCAAGCGCTCAGCCAGGAGCAGCGCGCGGAGCAGAGGGTCTGCCACCCTCTTTGGAATGGAGCATGCCGGCAGGTGGTCTCGCCTCCCCCGTCGCGACGTTCCAGCTCAGACGGCTGAGCAGAAGACGGATCGCAAGCTGAATTCGCAGCAGGACCTCAAGATTGACAGCGAGACGATTGAGAAGGTTGCGCGCATTTTGCTCAACCGGTACGGAGTCATTTTCCGTCGATTACTCGATCGAGAGGGAATAAGCCTGCCGTGGCGCGATCTGCTTCGAGTCCTGCGTCGACTTGAAGCGCGCGGTGAGATTCGTGGCGGCCGCTTTGTAGCGGGTTTCTCGGGTGAGCAGTTCGCGCTGACCGAGGCAATAGGGACGTTGCGATCGATTCGAAAGGCAGAGCCGGACGGAGCCCTTATCTCGATTTCCGCGGCAGACCCACTGAACTTAGTGGGAATAGTCTTGCCGGGAAAACGCGTCGCTATCATCCCGAGCAATCGCATTCTCTACCGCGACGGAGTTGCGATCGCCGTCTTCGAAGCCGGTGAAGTTCGCTTCCTGACGACGCTTGAGAAGGCGGAGGAGTGGAAGGCTCGCACGGCACTGGTGAGGAGGCCTGTGCCCCCAAGGCTGAGGGCATATCTCGGTCGTAGTGCGTGAGGATTCTGCGAGGAAGATCGTGATTTGCGGGGCAGCGGGGACTGCAGGGTGTAAGGACTGCAAGGGCCGCAAGGACTGCAAGCGCAAATATCGTAATCGATCGACCGCGACTTTCAGTTCAGTACTGAATCCTTGCTGGCAGCCCCACGCAATTTCCGTCGCGAAGGTTGCACTGGACGGCTACCGACGCCTGCACGTTGCCGGCCTTGCCGTCCTGAGTTCAGTTCGCTTGCGGTCCCTGCTGTCCCCTGAGGTCCCTGCCGGCCCTCGTTCACCGGAATCTCCCAGCCCGGAATCGCCGTTGAGAAGTTTGTCGTTGAGTCAAACGACGAGATCAAGTATTCTTCGGTTCTCCATTTACAGGACTTTGCGTCGCTATGGTGTGAGATCTAGGTGACGCCACCCACGCCAGCGATCGACGCTATCAAAGGAGTTTTCCTATGAGCAAAGACACATCAACCGCCTCCTCCGCAGCTGAGGAACAGACGGGCCGCGCTCTCTCCGAAACCGACGCGCCCGGCCCCGGCCACATCGATAAGATCCGCGAAATTCTGTTTGGCACCCAGGCACGTGATTACGACAAGCGCCTCTCCGGTCTCGAAGATCGCCTCCTCAAGGAACTCGCGGTCATGCAGGAAGAAACTCGACGCCGTTTTGACGCCTTCGAGACCTATGTCCGCAACGAGGTCGATGCTCTTAGTACCAGACTGCAGACAGCGCAGCAGCATCGCGAGGAGATGCACGAAGACTGGAGCCGCAGGCTCGGTGAAACCGGGCGGTCACTCGAGAAAAACATCTCGACGCTTGATCAACAGACAGCACAGGCTCAGCGCGATCTGCGCCAGCAGATACTCGAGCAGTCCAAGAGCCTCTCTGAAGACATTCGTCAGAAGTATTCCGAGCTCGCTGGCGCCCTGGCGCGAGAGGCGCAAGGCCTCCGTTCCGAGAAAACCGATCGCACCGCCCTGGCGTCCTTCTTCAGCGAGATCGCGCAACGTCTGGATCAGGAGCCAAGCTGACTAACTGGAGCGTGCGCCCCCTCGCGACTCCCTTTCGTGCGCGTTCTCGAAAAGAGCTATGAGCACTCAGTCTCTGATCCCTTCCAAGCGCCAGCCGCCAGCCGACGAGGAAGCGCAGCAGGAGCAGGCGAAAATCGCCGAGCTACGCCATCTCCTCGTCGGAACGGATCGCGAGCTCGCAGTGCGGCTCAAACCTCATCTCGATAAGATCGAGCCTAAGGATCTTAGCCGGGTACTGCCGACAGCCATCCGTCTACGCAGTGCTCAGGATCACGTCCTCACTGATGCGCTCATGCCAACCGTCGCGGCTGCGCTGAAGATTGCGGTCAAACGTGACCCTCAGGCCGTGGCAGTGGCGATCTTTCCGATCATGGCACCGGCAATCCGCCAGGCCATCGCCACCACCTTTAGCCAACTTGTTCAATCCCTCGATAAGGCCCTGGAGTACAGCCTCTCGTGGCAAGGCCTCAAATGGCGGTTTGAAGCGCAGCGTACGGGCAAGTCCTTCGCCGAGGTAGTCCTTTACCACACGCTGCTCTACCGTGTTGAATATGTATTTCTGATTCACCGTGCGACCGGGTTGCTATTACAGCACGTGTCGCGGGATGGAGCTGAGGGTAACAACGCTGAGGTGATTTCCGGCATGATGTCTGCCATCAAGTCTGCGTGGCAGGATTTCATGCACGACTCATTTGGCAATGCCCCCGATTCCTTTCTCAGTGAGCTGAGAGTCGGCGATTTCAACATCTGGTTTGAGCAGGGACCCGACCTCATTCTTGCCTGCGTCATCCGCGGCAGCGCTCCGCATGAGTTCCGAACCGATTTCATGGTGCCTGCAATCGATGCGATACATCGTGAGCACGCTGATGAGATCGCAAGATTTGAGGGCGATCCGGATCCATTCGTTACCACCAGACACCGACTGGAGAGCTGTCAACAGTCGCGGTACCACAGCAAAGACGAGCCAAAGCCGGGCTTTCGGCTTTCTCCTTATCTTGCTGTCCCGGTGATACTCGTGTTGCTGGTACTCGGCGCCTGGGCCTTTATCTGGATTCGCGACTCGTGGCGTTGGCAGGACTATTTAACGCGACT
>JBDTUW010000313.1:0-5621 GCA_040007555.1 Acidobacteriota bacterium
CTTTAGCGTGCTGTCGAAATCAACCACCCACGCTAAAGCGTGAACTCTGAACGCAGGCGCCGGCGCCCTCCTAACAACTGGCAACTGGCAACTGACAACTGACAACTTCCTCAGCCCCTGAGCTTTACAGCGATCGCGCCAGCCTCGAGTAGTGTCGCTTCCTCATCGATCGTCTCCACCTGCCCACCTTCGTAGAGCACCCTTCCGGCGACCATCGTCATGATGCAATCGCGTCCGGAACAGCTAAAAATTATCGCGCTCGCCGGGTCGTAATTTGGCGTATTGTGCGCATTTGAAAGATCGATCGCGATCAGATCGGCCTTCTTCCCTACTTCCAGCGAGCCTATCAGAGATTCGAGGCCCAGGGCGCGCGCGCTATCAAGCGTCATCATCCGCAGCATCTGGCTCGCATCGATCGCGGTGTTGCCCTGCGCGCGGTGCAGAAGTAGCGCAAAGCGACTCTCTTCGATCAGGTTACAATTGTTATTGCTCGCCACGCTGTCCGTACCTAACCCAACGCGAATACCCAGTCTCAGCGCCTCACCGAGTGGCGCAATCCCATGTCCAAGCTTTGCATTGGATTTGGGACAATGGGCCATTCGCGCCCCGTTCCGCGCCATCAACGCAAGGTCACTCTCGTCGACATTGACGCAATGGATCAGCAGGGGGCCGCGCTCGAGAACTCCGAGTTCCTGCAGGTATGAGATCATCGAACGCCCCGGCGCTTGCCAGGCAATACCGCGCTCTCTCAAGCCTTCAGCGAAGACGCCGCTGCCGTCCTTCAATAGCGACTCTTCGGCAGCCGATTCCGACGCGTGCAATGCCAGATCCAGCCCGCGTCTTTCCGCGATCTTCACGGTCCGCCGATAGAGATCCGCCGATACCGTGTACGGTGCATGCGGTGAAATACCTATCGATAGTCTGTCTCTCAAGCCCGCGTCACCGGTGTCCAGCCGCCCGTCAAGAACATCCAGCTGCTTCTCGAGTCGCAGAGCGCTCTCGGCGGCGGCATTAAATGCTGCGTCGAAGCACTCGTGGAAGACTACTCCCCGTTGCCCACTCTCGATCAGCGCCGGTAGCACCGCATCGACATTGGCTGTATCGGCAACCGTAGTGATACCGCTGCGAATCGCCTCAAGGCATCCAAGACGGGCGCTCACGAGGAGATTCTTCTCCGTCAATCGCTCGCGTTTCAGCGTGACGAGCTCGATGATCCACGGAAGAAAGGCGGTCATTTCCAGCCTTCCACGAAGGACGGTCAGTTCGAGATGCGTATGGAGATTGATGAGCCCTGGCAAAATCGCAGCCTCGCCCAGGTCCTGCACGACAGCATCTGGAAACCGCAATTGCAATTCGGCCAGGTTCTCGACGGCGATAATCCGATCGCCGTCAATCGCGATGGCTCCCTGTTCAACCGGGGCTGAGACAATTGGAAGCAGCCAGCGCGCGGCCAGGATTCTCATTGAGGCTCCGACAGCTGAGGGAGAGACTCGAAGCCGGATGGCTGGATTCGAGCGCGACAAGAATCAGATTGTGCCGGCATTTTTGATGTGGTGTTGTCGCCAGCCGGCAACACAAGCACCACAAAGTGGTGCAGGGGCGCTGATCCAACGGCCTAGTTCGCCCGCTTCAGTGAAGTCCAGAAGTCACTGCGTGGGATATCGCCGTCGATCCCTTCATACCGCGCCTCGAGTTCGCTCTCGCTCAGGATGTGCCCCTGGAGCCAGACTTCTGCAGAGATCTGCGCCCCGCGACGAAGTTCTCCGTCCAGGTCCGCGCGGCTCACAAGCACCTCAATCTTGATCCCTCCTGTATCGATATACACCAGGATGAGATCGCTCGTCGTTCGCGGATTGCGAAGCTGCCGCCAGTGAATTATCTCCCCGCGAACCTCATAGTCATTCTCCGCCACATTTCGTCGTGAAGTCTTGTACGCGAGTGGACGAAGATAGGGAGCGAGGCGACGGCGATTGAGCCGCGCATGATAGGCCAATCCCGAAATAACGGCCGTAATCGGGCGCTCGCGGAATCGTCCCGGATGAATCTCCGTCAGATTCTGCAACTCGAAGATCACCTCAACATCGCCACCCGTAACGATCCCCCGAACCACTGCTTCGCCGTCCTCCTCATATTCCATGATTTCCCACGGGTAAAGCGCGTAGAGATGGCGACCGCGATAGGCCGGGCGGCAATCGGCATAAAAGACTCCATCCTTCGATTCGTGAAGAACTGTCCAGACTTCAAGTCCCTCGCCAAGACGCCAGCAGCATCCGTGAAGCGTTGCCCGATCGCGACGCGTCTGGCTGACAGCTCCACGCTGATGCGCCTCCTCAGCCAGTGCGTGGTATGCCGCCTCATCCGGCACTTTGAACCCGATTGCGTCAAATGGTTCTGGCATAACTAACTCTTCCGCTTCCGACTGCGTGGCGCGCGTCGCGCGGCCACCGGGTTCGGTGGAGAGTGAAGTCGAACACCCCTGATATTTCGGGCTGGGCCATGCACCGGCGGAAGATTCTGCCGCACCATCTCAGCGAAGAGTTCAGTGTCATAGTCGCACTCGCGCGACATCTCCTCACGGATGGCATGCAATTCTTCAAGAAAATGTGGACGACGATACATATTCAATAATTCAGTAATCCTGGTCGCCCCGACCACTGCTGCCCAACGCGCCGACTCTTCGGGTTATGCTTTTATCTCATTCCACGCCGCGCTACAACTCACTCACCAGAAATTCGGGTGTCACTATTTCCGGCGCAAAGAAGCCGGCAGCGGCATTGAAGAGCTTGATCCGCGCCTGCCGATGAACGCTGGCCAGATGCCCGAAGTTCCATGTCACGACATAATCGACTTTGTGGAAGGACGCCAGTGCGACATGAAGGGCGTCACCCAGATATTTACGCTGGAATATCCCGCGCGCCATATATCCATCGGCAAGAATGGCGGCTTCCTCCGTCACCTCCAGATTGGGGAGATCCTTGATCAATGCAAGGTAGCTCCGGCGATAAGGTTCCCTGGTTCGCTCCAATTCACGCGTCACCAACGGAGAGACGAAGGCCGAGTAGTGGCTCAATTCGTGCTCCCACCACCGCATCGTGAGGTCCCGGCGAAATGACTCGCCGCGATCAAGATAAGCCCCAACAACTGAAGTCTCCAGATAAATGCTGACCATGACACTCCGAACCGAAAACTACTTATCTGCTGCGATCGAGATCGCTTCCGACTGTGGCGTCAATCGCAGACGGAAACGTCGCAGATCGAACTGTACGAGAAAATGCGCAAGGTAATCACCGCCAATGATCCCGTGCTGCTCGAAGCCGGAGGTCTCATTGACGGGTTCCAGATCGAGAATCAGCGCGCGCGAGTTGCTCTTTCTTAATCCACTCACCGTCAATGTCTCGAGTTGAAGAGCTTCCGCTCCGTCTTCGATACCAGCCGCACCGATGACTCGATAGGTCTCACCCTTCAACTTCAGCGGATCAAGCTCAAACCGCTTGACCGCTGCCTTCGAAACGACCGTCACAGTTGCGCCCGTGTCAAGAATGAAATTGAGCGGACGCTTTAGACCGGGAAGGTGGGTTTCAGCGCTCGCCAATCCCCCACTCGTGCTCCGCAACGCGATATCGATCTCCGCACCTGTCCGCCCCGCAATCGGCGCAATCGCCACCGCGTTACCTCGCGGAGTTACTCGCTCGAGACCAACGGGTCCTCGTCCCTCCGCTAACGCCTCCTCGGCACGAATCGGCGTCCGATCGAGCTTCACCGTTTTGTTCATGTAGTCGATCGATATCTCAAAGCTCGAAAGGACTGAAAGGCCGACATATCCATCGGCCCTGGCGTTCTCCGGCACTTCCGGAGCCGAATGCACCGTGCGAATGTAGACCGGGACTGTCTCGATCCGAGTCCCTCCGATTTCAAGTGAGTCGAGCAGACCATAAATAATCGGGAATGATCCGCTGCCACCAACAGCGCGCGCCATGCCTCCTCGCGCAACTGGCTTGATACCGAGTTTCTGCGCGGCGCTGTCCGAGAGGACCGAGAGGCTAGCTCCTGTATCGATCACAAATCTGAACGGCCCCTTGCCATTGATCATCACCTTCACAAAGGGCCGATTCTGAAGCAGCTCGAATGAAGTGGAAGATATTAACTGCCCGCCAGCCCGATGAATCCTCGTCGTGCCGAGATAGCGGTAGAAATCGATTAGTCCACGAATGCGCGCGCGCCGCTCAGCATCCGTCTTCGGAGCGACCTCAAGAAAGCGCTGATATGCGTCTGCCGCTTCGTTATACAACTCGAGCCTTGAACAAGTGCGCGCCAATGAAACGTAGTAGTCGGGTTCGTTGGGCTCGAGCTCGATCGCGCGCTTCAATCCGTCGTATGCATTTTTGGTGTAGTTCTCGAAGTAGGCGATTTCAGAAAGCCCTGCCCAGGCGAGAGCCTCCTTCGGATCGAACTTGAGCGCGGTATAGAACGACTCGATGGATTCGCGAAACTCGCCAGACCGGAGCATGGCCGTACCCATCAGCGAATGAGCTCGCCCATTGAGTGGTTCGAGCGACATGACGCGCGCGGCCTCTTCATACGCAGTCTGCAGGTGAGCCCTTTTGAGAAGCGTGAAACTCAGGCCGAGCCGGGCGCGATTGTCGCCCTGGTCCTTTTCCAGTAGCTCCCTGAACACCTTCTCTGCTTCCTCAAAGTTTCCCCGGCGGATCTCTTTTTCGGCTCGCTTCGATCCGGTGCCGCGGGACTGTGCCAGGATGCGCGTCTCAGCCGGAATGGCGAGCAACAATATCAGCAGCGTGAGGAATCTGACGGAATACTTCATTGTCTCACCTCGACCACTTCTTACTTCAGGATCTCGCCCGTCTTATTCGACCAGAGCAGGAGGTCCAGCTCATCCACATTGATACAGATCCTCTCGGCAAATTCTCTCATACGCCCTTCAATGTCGAGGTATTTTTTTTTCGTGGTCGGCGGCTTGGACGACTCGATCACCTCGAATTCGGCGAGAGTTCGCAGGATGTGCTTGTCTAGTATCGCATACCCGGTGAAACCTACGTTCCGAAGAAAGTGACTTGCTTCCTTGTAGCCTATTCCCTTGATGCCGGGATTGGCCGCAAGAAAATCGCGTCGTCCTTCCCGGTCATCGCCAAATCGAGCGAGCTGCGCCCATAATTTCAATTCGCACTCCTGTTCCAGATAGCGGCGCGTGTGAACGATATAGCCTGAGCGTGCACGCGGATAGCGATGCGCGCCGAGAAGAACCCGAGTCAACCGGTGATGAGTTCCTTTAAGCAGATGCGGGCGGACCCGTTCAACCGACTTGAGACCCATACGTGCGCTCGCTCCCGCAGTAAAAATGCAATAGACGAGTTCTTCGAATATTCTCCGGTCATCAAGTTCGAGTCGAAGGGCGGCAAACTCGTCAAGACGAGAACGAATCGCCGCGCGTTTCTCCCGATAGCTATCATGCAGTGTTTCAATCATGGTTCGAAAATTGTAGAAGTCTATCGGAAGCAGTGTCAATCCGTTGTCAGTTGCCAGTTGCCAGTTGTCAGTTGCCAGTTGCAGTTGTCAGTTGGAGAGCGAGAGCCCGAGGGCGTTCCAGAGTTCCAGCTTTAGGT
>JBDTUW010000314.1:0-5597 GCA_040007555.1 Acidobacteriota bacterium
CGCACTTTTGCCTGCCTCAATCCCGGCCCGAAGTTCTCGATCATCGTCAAACTGCGGTCGACCGCGACGTAGTCTTTGAGTGCCGGCACTGCCATCGCGGTCAATTGCGGTGTCACGCCCCAGAGCAGCAGGCGGGCCGGTCCATGTCGCGTCGCCCATTCGGCAATCACGTGTTGATAGTTGCTCACGTCATCCAGCGCGGGAATCAGAGGCGGACCAAATTTCGACCAATGATAGATCTGGCGATTCCACACCGAGGCAGCCAATGGACCACTCAAACCTCAATCCTCCCTCGAAGTCTGTCCTCTCAGTTTGCCGGTTGTCCTTCAGAATACAGCCTTCAGGCAGCCCTTTTGTCAAATGAGAAGGTTCCCTGATTCATTTGATCCACGCTGTGGTCGTATTCGTCGCTTTCCCATCAATCGTGATTTCGATGTTGACCACACCAGCTCCCGCAAGATCACGCGGTAACGCGCTGATGTTCAATTGATCGAGACCCACATAACCCGCGGCAATTCCCGAGAACAGAGCTTGCAACGTTCGCCCGCCCACCTTTACGTTGACGCTGCTGTCGCTCGTTCGGAAACGGAATCCAGTACCATACAAGACCAGAAAAACCTGGTCTCCTGGAGGCCCGAAATCGATCGGGATCGGGACGAAGGTGTTCGTCGCGGCGTTGTACGCCGAAATCTGTTCGTAGGTTTGTTGAAGACCGCGCACGCGCAGAACAAGTGCCGCAGCAACGCCCTGCCCCGTTCCGTTGGCCGAGACTATGCCAGGTGAGATCACAGCAATGTCCACCGCGCCAAATGAAACCTGACCTGACCCGCTCGTGATCTTCACCGTCGCTGGTCCCGTGGCCGTGCCCGCAGGTATTTGGTAATTCACCTGGCCGGGTGAGACAAAGAAGAGCTGAGCGAGTCGTTCAAATCCTGTGCTGTCCTTGACGCTGACGGTCGTGCCGCGCAAGTTGGTTGGCAGGGGAATCTGGCCAGCGACTTGCGTACCGTTCGCCAGATCGGTCCCAAATGCGGCAGCGATCATCTCCGGTGCAAGCGCAGCCCTCTGAAAACTTGCCGCGGAGACACTCACTGCTTCGGGGAAGATGTTGAAGATGTATGCCGAACCTTGATAGAAGTCGTCGCGAAATGCCCCAACGATAACCTTGTCACCGCTGACCCCAGCCGCGAAGCCGGCAGAGTCATTCGCCGAACCGTCCGAGGCGGTCAGCCTCCCGGACTCGCCCCAGTTGTCCACCCCGCCCCTATTCCGACCGAAGATGTAGGCCGAGCCTCTTGAGGAGTCCTCACCAAACGCCCCGACTATGACCGTTTCGTCGTTGACCGCGACCGCGATGCCGAAGTAGTCGCCGTCCGCGCCTCCCAGTATGGTCATTTTCTTGACCTCGCCCCAGTTGTCGGTACCCCCTTTGTTCCGGTCAAAGATGTAGGCCGACCCTCTGAAGGAGTCGTCAAAAGGCGCGCCGGTGACGACCCGCCCGGCGCTGATCGCGACCGAGCGGCCCAATTGGTCATTCCCAGCACGATCCGACGCGGTCAGCTTCCTGACCTCGCCCCAATTGGCGGTCCCACCCTTGCCTCGCTGAAAGACGTAGGCCGCGCCTCTGGAGGTGTCGTCACGATAAGCCCCCACTACGACGAGGTCACCGCTGATGGCCACCGAGGCGCCGAAGAGGTCATTCATCGATCCGTCCGACGCGGTCAGTTTCCTGACCTCACCCCAGTTCTCAAACCCTCCCTTATGCCGCTCAAAGACGTAGGACGACCCCCTGAATTCGTGGTCCCCAAACGCCCCGGCGACGACCGTGTCGCCGCTAATCCCGACGGAGATGCCCAAATTGTCAAGCAGCGCGCCGTCCGAGGCACTCACTTTCCTGACCTCGCCCCAATTGTCTACTCCGCCCTCGTGCCGCGCGAAGACGTAGGCGGAGCCTTTGCCGGCATCGTCAAAAGGCGCCCCGATGACGAGCATGTCTCCGCTGATCCCGACTGAACGGCCGAAGGAGTCGCCCGGCATGCCATCCAAGGCGGTCAGTTTCCTGATTTGGCCCCAATTGTCCGTCCCTCCTTTGTTTCGATAAAAGACGTAGGCCGCGCCTCTCGAGAGGTCGTCACCATCAGCCCCTACAACTGCAACGTCGCCGCTGATCCCGACCGCGAAGCCGAATGAATCATTCAGCGTGCCGTCAGAAGCGGTAAGTTTCTTCATCTCGGAGAGGGAGGCTTCCAGATTTTGGGCGCGGTTGTTGGCCTGGTCCGCACGCAACTCAAGACGACCGGTCTCGAACCGGCGCGATTCAACCGAAGCCTTTATCCGATCAAACAAGCCGTGCTGTTTGAGGGAATCAACCGCACGCGAGCCTTGCAGACCCGCAATCCTCTGACGACTGTCATTTGTTGTAGCGGACTCCTTCGAATCACCGCTCGCGATGACGTAGGGTCGGCTAGCGCTAGTCGCAAGTAATGCGAAGAAAACTGGAATCGCAGTGCCGGCTATTAGTCTGCGAGTGAGTGTGTATGACCGACGCATGCATGATTCTCCATTGCCGAGTGAGCCTGCAATTGATCACCGTTCGACGATGCTCAAGGCTGCAGTCAAAAGCGGTATCCTGAACCTCATTGGCGCCGGAAGCAGAGAACTACGCGAGACGGTTCAGCTCTAGCTCCTCCGCCGTCTTCAGCGACTCGGCCACCTGTCAAACGATTGCAAACCGCGTTCGCATTAATTCGGGGCTTTGAAGAGAGTGAGGTAGCCCCGGATTTATTTGGTCGACCCGGCAGTCGTATTCCGGGCTCGCGCCGGATGACACCGGCGATGATGTCCTGACTGAAATGGTAGTCACCCTGGAAGCGGATCGTCATTCAGTTGGCCAGCGTTCTGTTCCTCGCCGCTTCGAGCTTACGGTAGACGAGGGGATAGGCCTCCCGAGCCTGCTTCCGCACCCCCTCATCAAAGTCAGCCTCACTCGGTGCAAGGTAGGCGTCGACTCCTCACGGTGCGAAAGGTAAGAGGTGATCGCGCCGTAAGCCTGTTGGAGGGTTAGCAAAGTAAACGATTGGCCAATTGATTCGGGTGCAGCTCCGTGGAATCCAGAGAAATGCGGGTGCCGGTGATCCAGTACCCACCATCACGCTGTTCGAGATACTGGCTCATTGCTTAGTCTCCCTGGCGCCGCCAGTATATCATTCGCTTCTGATTTCGCCCCACTAGAGCACTTTTCTGGGGGCAGTCGCGCAGACGTCACTGCGCGAGCGATCTGCCTGACACCTTATCCCAGCGCTCATCGATTCGCCGAGAAACGACCCGAGGCTGGCTTATCACTTCTCGTTCCCCCGGGTAGAACACAATTATTGAACAATCTTGAGCCGAATACCCTGCAAAACGGTGTATCCGATCCAACCAGGAAGCACGAAGAATCAACAAGATAGCAAACCTTCATTTGTCTGCGGACCGGGGGGTAGGTCCGAGTATTACCTGAGGCGCCAATCCTCTAAAAGGGTTAGCGAACATTCGCCGACACGATCAAGCGGCATGCTTCCACAATTTTTCCCACCGCTCACGGATCATACGGCCAGTGCGGCGACGGCACGCGCGCCCCTTCGAGATATTTTTCGAACTCGGCCACGATCTCGGGATGAGACGACGCAACGTTGCGCGTCTCACCGATGTCCTGCTTCAGGTTGTACAGCTCGAGCGGGGCCTTCGCACCTATGCGCACCGCCTTCCAGTTTCCGCGGCGCGCGGCCTGGCTGAGGATCTTGTCGGGATCCTCCCAATAGAAATAACGCTCCGCGAGCGCGGGCTGCGGCTTGCCACGCAACGTCGCCAGGACATCGAGCCCGTCGAGTTTCGCCGTGCTTTCCTTGACGCCGGCGATCGCCAGGAGCGTCGGGAAAACATCGGCGAACCACCACGGGGTCGAACTGACCTTTTTCGCTGGCACAACGCCGGGCCAGCGCACCAGCATCGGCACGCGCAAGCCTCCTTCGTAGACGGACCCTTTGTAGCCGCGAAAGGAACGAGTGGACCGGAAGAAGTCACCAAACGATTTCTTTTTCTCCGAGCCGTTGTCGGAGGTAAAAAAGACCACAGTGTTCGTTGCCAGGCCGAGTCGGTCCAGCTCGTCGAGGACACGCCCCACATCGCGATCGAGACGCGTCACCATGGCCGCGAAAATCTTTGCCTCCTCCGGCCAGGGCTCGTTCGCATATTTCTCGAGTGATGGCACCTCGAACTGCCGGTGCGGGATGGTGAAGGGCAGGTAAAGGAAGAACGGTTTCTCCCGGTGACGCTCGAGGAATGCGACCGCCTCGTCGGTCAGCAAATCGTGACTGTAGCGGACGCGTTTGCCGTCGCTGTTCTCCGGGATCGCCTGCTTCTGCTCGTTACGCCAGAGGTAGTCAGTATAGTAAAAGGGCGCGTGATTCTGGTTGAGGTAGCCGAACCACTCGTCGAAACCGCGGCGGTTGGGCGTTCCGTCAGTTCCCGGCTCACCGATGCCCCATTTGCCCATCGCGCCGGTGACGTAGCCCGCTTCGCGCAACGCCTCGGCGATCGTGCGATCGTCGTTGGTCAGCGACACACGGCGGCCGGTCCCACTGCCAAAAGACTCGGGTTGCCCGCCTACGCGGGGACTGTTGGCCCGGATGCGGCAGTGTCCAGTGTGCTGCCCCGTCATGAGCACGCAACGCGACGGCGCGCACACCGGGGCGCCCGCATACACATCGGTGAATCGCGTGCTCTGCGTCGCCAGCCGGTCGAGGTTCGGCGTGCGGATCTTCGTCTGGCCATAGGAACCGAGATCCCCGTAGCCGAGGTCGTCGGCCATGATAAAGAGGATGTTGGGACGCGGAGCCGTCGCCGGGGCCGCGCGCAGCGAAGCGCTGGCCGGCATCATCAGCAGTATGAGGGCAGCCAAGGCCAACAACAGCCCCCCGAAAACTTCACGCTTGCGCAGATTCCCGGGAGCAGCGCCGCGCTTCAGCCTGCGCCGGGGGCACTCGTGATTATCGCCACGCGGGCTAAAGCACCGCGCTACCGTTAGTATCCTCATCGCTTCAATAACTCACATTCATCAAATGTATGGTCCCGCCCAATCCGATAGGTCTCCCGCAGCGGACGTCAGTGCCATAGGAGTAGTTTTCTACTTCTTGCGTCATGGTGATGGCATTTGCCGTTAACGATAGTGAAGGACTTGGCCCGCCAATAGAACCCCCACAACTCCCGCAGGCTATCAGACAGCGAACAATTATTGAAGAATTCCTGCGCCGACTACCCTGGAACAGGATATCCCGCTCAAGCTAGTAGCAGGCTCGCAGTACTGCCCAATGTCTAGCGAGGCTTCGCCTCAGACCGAGGAGTTTCACCGGAGGCAAAACTCGATTCAAACAATTTTTCTTCGCCGACAAGCGCGCGGTGTGGCGCGAGCTGCTAGCAATCCCCCCAACGGAAGCTTAACGGAGGCTGGGGATAGTTACCTAGCGTTTTTACTGGGCTCTTTGCTCCCGGTGACATAGAATCCGTCATCGCGCGCAGCTCACGCGTTGATGAAGGTCCACCAGCCAGGTCTTTTCCTA
>JBDTUW010000315.1:0-5582 GCA_040007555.1 Acidobacteriota bacterium
CGCGAATGTCGCGCCGTATTGTGCCAACGACACGGAGGGAATCAGAATCCCCCGCGAATCGGCAAACGCGTTTGGGTCGTACGCTGAATTACTCTGATTAAGCACCGGGAACGACCCGTGAACCTGGCCGCCTCGAACACTCCCACCGACCACCAGATAATGACTGCCCCAGCCATGATCGGAGCCGGTACCGCTTGGCTGCAAGCTTCGTCCGAAATCTGAGAGGGTAAAGGCCGCGACCTGGTTGGCGCTGCCCATCTCGACCGTCGCGTCATAAAACGCTTTCAGCGCCTGACTCACCTGTCGCAGCAGGTCCCACTGCTGGTAGTCCTGTCCGCTGTGAGTATCGAAACCGCCGAGACCGCAAAAGAAGACTTGGCGGCCCGTCCCAGTTTGAGTTCGCAGGTTGATAAAACGCGCGACCTCCTTCAATTGATTTCCGAGTGGAGAAGATGGAAATGTTGTTGTCAGCGTACCTCCTCCAGCACCCTGGAGGATGGCATTGAGCTTCCATGTGTCGTCCATCACCTTGTCAACCGCCGCAATCAGACGATTGCTGTTTCCCAGGAGCGCGATCTGCTTTTGAGCAATCGCCCGCGAGTCGACTGCCGCTTGCGGCCAGCCACCGCCCATGGCGTATTGAGCAAGACTGTTGCCCGGCTGGAGGTTCGTTGCCGGCACCGCCTGCCCGGCCACATAAAGCGACGACCCATTGAAGGAGATAGAAGTCGGGAAGCTGCTGCCGGCGTTGTTCGGCTGCATCAGGTCAGCAATCCGTCCACCCCAGCCGCTGCTCGCAGAAGCACTCGGTATTCCTGCCTGCATCTGAACGATCTGATCCGAATGCGAAAAGAGCTGGGTTGGCAATGGCACCGTGTTCTGTTGATACTGCAATTGACTCGTGGGTTGATTGAGGATGCCGGTGTTTGCGACCACGGCGACCTTGCCCTGCTGGAATAGCTGTTGAAGTTCGACCAGGCCGTAGTTAAATGCGTATTGTCCCCCCGTCACAGTCGTGATGGGTAACAACTGATTGCCCGTCAGCGACAGACCACCGCGCTTGCTTTGATAGGCGCTGTATTCGCTCGCCGAAAACGGAATGACAGTGTTATGGCCGTCATTGCCGCCAAACAGAAAGATGCAGACGAGCGCCTTGTAGTCCTGCACCTGGGCGGCTTCGACCAGATTGAACTTGCCCAGGGCCGCCATCAGCCCGCCACCGGCCGTAAGTTTGAGAAAATCGCGTCGCGGAAACAGTCTCTTCGTCATCATTCACCTCTTACTCTTTATGTTCTCGCCCCAGCGCAACGTATATGCGCTCCATTCGACCTGATGTCTGTGACCCTAGTGCGATACGAGATACTCACTCGACATTGCGGTCAGATAGAGCACGGTCAACGCGCGCATCTTCGCATCACCCCCAGCTGTCTGAGAGACCTGCAAGGCCGTCAGCAATTGCTGGCGCATGCCGGCCGACATGCGACCGTAGAGCAGCAGATTGTCGACGGCGTTGATGCAATCTGTGTGGTTTCCGCCAAGACTGAACAGCCACTGCAAGTCCCAGATACCTGTCTGGTAGTAGCTCATCCAGTTCCACAGCGGGTTTGCGCGATTAACGAGTTCCCCTGGCCCATGAATCTGGAACTCCGGGCCAAAGAGTGGCGGTGACTGCTTGGGTACCCGGAACATTGGAGAGTAGTGTCCGAAGACTGAGGGAGCGTCGAGCACGCTCTCACCCATGTTGGTGTAGGCGTACGCGATCTGTGAAGGCTGCGTGATAATGCCGCCCAGCACCCGCAGCAACGCGACATGGTGCTGGACTGGAGTTCGCAACCGTCCAAAATCGTTTGAAGGCGTGTCGCTTCTCGCCTCGGGATCGAGCAGGATGGCAGTGATCACCGCTTTCATGTCCCCGCGAACTCCCTGCCCATTGTTGTTGAAGACGCCTGCAACGCGCGAGACATAACCGGCCGAGGGATTGCTGGTCACCAGAAGCCGGATCAATCGAGTGACGATAAAAGGCGCGACGTTCGGGTGGCTGAAAATGATTTCGATCGCATCGTCCACATCCTCCTGCATTGGCTGGTTCGCTTGAAGCGTCTGCCCGAGAATCGTCTTTGACGAAGTATCGTGATAGGCGGGGAGTGGAACCATCGGACCGGGATAGTAGTTTGGGTTGGGCGTTTGTGGTGGACCAGTTGCTCGATTAAACGTCCAGCCGGTGAACGCGAGTGCGAGCTGCCGCACATCATCCTGGCTGTATGTCGGGATCGGTTTGCCGTTCCCATCGAGTTGCTGTGAACCGTCCTGGTTGAGCAGGTAAAGACCGATGCTGAAGAGCTGCATCAATTCGCGCGGATAGTTCTCATTCGCCCCGCCTGCTACTCCCGGCTTCGTGCTGTTTGCCATGTCGAGGAAGTTCGCCATCGAAGCATCAAGCGTCAGCTCCTTGAGCAGGCTCTTGTAGTTCCCGAACGCATGTCTGCTCAGTATCTGAAGCCACGGAATGAGCATATTCGGGTAGTAGTTCTTGTTGCGCGAGACGACGATGACTTCGCTCAACGCATAGATCACACGCTGCCGCAACTGGTCCTGACCATTTAGTTTGTGGAAGAAGAACTGGTCGGTCATCTCGTTCATGGATGAGGCGACCCCATTCGGATAGACCGATTCGGGGGTGTTGAACTGCTCATCGAGATACGCCTGAATGCCGACCTGTTTGACGTGTGCTGTCAATTGCGGAGTGGGGCCAAACGTGGATTGTTCGAGAAAGCGGCCGACCGTGATCGCCTGCAGATCAATGACGTTGATCGAGGCGCTGGCCTTCTTTGACACGTCCGCCTGGCTGATCGCCGTGACGGTGACAGCGCCCGAAGGAATGGCACCCGGGGCTGTATAAAGTCCTGCATTGCTGACTATTCCCACCGTCGAGTTGCCGCCCGTAGTGTTGTTAACCTGCCACGTCACGCCGGTGTTTGGCGAGCCAGTGATGCTCGCCGTAAATTGCTGCGTCGCGCCCACAGCAAGCGAAGCCGAACCCGGTGCGATAGCTATCGTCACAATGACCGGTGGAGCGGTGACAGTCACGGTCGCGCTCGCCTGTTTGGTCGGATCAGCCTGACTGACCGCCGCGACGGTCACAGTGCCCGCTGGAACTGTTGCCGGAGCGGTATACAAACCTGTGGTTGTGATCGTTCCGACTGTCGAGTCGCCGCCGCCGATATTGTTGACGTTCCAGGTGACTGTTGTGTTGGCGGAGCCGGTCACCGTCGCAGTGAACTGACGGGCCGCGTTTGTTTGCACCGAAGCCGAAGTTGGTGAGATCGAAACGGCGACGACCGGTGCCGATGCGATTGTCACCGATGCACTCGCCTGCTTCGTCTCATCAGCCTGACTTGCGGCCGTGACAGTCACAGCCGCTGCCGGGACTGCCAAGGGAGCGGTGTAGAGGCCGGAAGCACTGATTGTTCCCGTTGTCGAGTTTCCTCCAGCTGCGTTGTTGACTCTCCATGTGATTCCCATATTGCCCGTGCCCGTAACGGTTCCCGTGAACTGTCGCGTCGCACCCGTCTGAACCGAAGCTGATGTCGGCGAAATGGAGACAGTGATGGCCGGCGTAGTGGGAGTCACCGTGACGGCCGCACTCGCCTGTTTCGCCGTGTCAGCCTGACTAACCGCAGAGACCGTGGCTGCGCCAGCGGGGACAGTGGCCGGAGCAGTGTACAAACCAGCGCCACTGATGGTGCCGATGGTCGAGTTGCCGCCCGTGATGTTGTTAACTCTCCAGGTCACTGCTGTGTTGGCGGTGCCTGTGACTGTGGCCGTGAACTGCCGTGTAGTGTTCACCTGTACCGATGCTGAAGTCGGCGAGATCGAAACGGCGACAGGTTGCTGAGAGCCACTGACTGTGACTGTTGCCGCGGCCGATCGCTCGCTGTTCACCGCGCACACAGCACGAATCGTCACCGGGCTGGCCGGCGCTGTGTTTGGCGCCTTGTAAAGACCGCCCGAGTTGATCGTACCGGCGCTGCTTCCGCCGTTGACGTACCAGTACACCTCGGTATTTGACGTCCCCGTCACGTTGGCTACGAACTGTTGCTGCGCCCCGGCCGCGACCGTCGGGCTCGCCGGAGTAATGCTGACGACAATACCCAGACCGAACTCGACCAGCCTTGGTGAGGAGACCGCACCGGCCGGACCCGGGTTAGCGACCGTGATGTTACCGCTGCTCGATTGATTGACGTTGCTCGACGCTCGCAGTTGAATTGATGAGAGATAGGTTGTTGGCAACGCGACACCATTGAGCATGACCACGGCGCCGCTGTAGAACTTCGTCCCGTTAACGATGAATGTAGCAGGTCCCAGCGGAACCTTCCCCGGCGAGAACCACTGAACCTGAGGAATGGGATAGCGTACTGTCACGCTGGCCGTCGCCGACGCCATCGGATCGGCCACACTCGAAGCTTTGATGCTGACCGGGTTTGCGGAAGGAAGCGCGGCTGGCGCGGTATAGAAACCGCTCGAGCTGATTGTCCCGAGGGTCGTGTTCCCACCCGGAATGTCATTGACCGACCACGTCACGGTGGTGATGGCAGCACCGTTGACCGTGGCCGTGAACTGTCTGGTACTGCTGAACGGGACGACGTCGCTCGACGGACTGACGCTGACGGTAACTAGCGGCGGCGCGGTGTGCGCGGGCGCAACGTAAGCCGTCACCGCGAGACAAGACGCGAGGACAAACCTGAATAAGAGCTGTGAACGCACGTGTTCCTCCTTCATCATCCTTCATGACACCGTTATCGGGGCCATCTGGTCTTGATTAGCCCGACTGAAATCCTCAAGTAGAGCAACGCCGGGCTTCCGACGGACCAGGACTGATGTCACACCGGTCATGACCAGCCATAGGCAAACCATGGCATGCGAGCGAGGGGCGAAAATGGACAAGAAATGGGACGCCAGACTAAGACGCTGGCTTCGAGATTAGTCGACTGGAGTTGGTCGGATGGAATTGGACGTGAGGGTTGAGACGAACTTTTCTGCCCCTATGCCATTCGACCGATCTGCACATCTGCTCGCAGTCGACCCTGGATGATCCTATTGCCGCACTATTCGGCGATAAGCGACGGGGCATCACTTAATCTGTACCTGCGGCGCCGCCCACCACGGCATGCAAGTCGCAGACTTCACCTTAGACGACGGGGAATACGGCAAGATATTACCCGTTCTTCAAAAAATATGTAACCGACATCCGGTCGGATGGAGCGCACAGCGTTTGGAGTGCGAAGACTTGTCGCAGTGGTCAGTGGCCAGTGGTCAGTGGTCAGTGGTCAGTGGAAGGTGTCCGCGTTCGTGGTCCCGTCTTATAGGCGGACTGGAGTTCGGACATTTTATCCCAACCGCGAAGCGGTGAAAGTCCTCCAGCCCAGTGCGCGAGCGATGGGTTGCCGGTTCCTCAATTTTTGGAGCCCCGAAGGGCCGAAAGACGGTCGATCGAAATCGGTCTTTCGGGCCTTCGGCGCTTGCTTGAAGAAGGCAACTCGACCCAGGGCTGACGCCCTGGGCTGGAGGACTTCCGCCGCTTC
>JBDTUW010000316.1:0-5572 GCA_040007555.1 Acidobacteriota bacterium
ACTACTGGCAGACGCGATCGAAAGTTGAGGTTGATTTCGTGGTCTATGGTGAAAGAGGCTTTCACGCCGTGGAGGTGAAGAACTCGGCGCGAGTGCAAAGTGAGGACCTCCGCGGACTCAAGACCTTTGGGGAGGACTACCCTGAAAGCAACCGGTGGCTCTTATACCGCGGCAAGGAACGATTCAAGCAGGACGGAATACTGTGTATACCCTGCGAAGAGTTCCTGCTCCAATTGACGCCCAACGGTTTTCCTAAAGACTACTCTGAACTAGGCCTCTCGCCGAGAGTTCCGTGACGCCATCTGAGCGCTCTCTTGATACTCGACGGCGTGGTCGAATATCGATAGCCATTTTCCGCACCGAAAGATATCGTTGAGTCAATCGACGGCTAAGGTATACTTCTTTGGAACAAATGAGTTTCTACGCGTTTAAGTAGCTGCCCCTCACATCGCTTCGCCCCAGCTCGAAACTCGGCCTGCAGCCATCAGCTTTCGTTTTTCCTTATCTATTGACAATCCGGAAATGCTTTATGTCAGGTCTCACGCTTATCAACAAGGTAATTCCCGTCGTGTTAGTCGCTATCCTGCTCGCGACTGGCTCGCCATTTCAAAACCTGGCGCGGAGCCTGCCCGGCGCATCGCGAGGGGAGGTGAGCCGGCTACAGAGCGGGGCGGAGACGCAGCAGCTGGTGCTCGAGAGCTGGCAGGAGCTTCCGATCCCGAGGCTGCATCCGCGTCTCTTCGGGCTCGGTCCTTACCTATTCCTCGCTGGCTTCTCCGGCGAGGTTTATCGGTCGCTCGACAATGGTCAGACCTGGGAGAACTGCACACCAGGTCTTCCGTCAGGCGCGACGGCGCCTACGTTTGCCGCGATCGGTGAGAGCCTTTTCGTCGGTTCCAGTCTGGGAGTTTTCCGCTCAAGTGATCTCGGCAATAACTGGGTCGAGGTGAACTCAGGCCTTTCGTTTCCGAATGGATTGGTGAACGAAGTTCGCGGAATAGCAACGATGGCCGTGATCGGGACGACGTTGTTCGCCGCGACGAATTTCGTGGACCGGCCGAATGTGAAGGTCAAGGCCGGTATCTTCCGCTCAACTGATCAGGGCCAGAACTGGACCGAGGTGAATGCGGGCCTCTCGGATGGAATAGTACAGATCGGTAGACTCGCCGTCAGCGGGGGCAATATCTTCGTTGGCACCAATCTCGGTGTGTTCCGCTCGGTCGATCTCGGTCAAACCTGGACTTCACTGGAGTTTGGATCATTGCTTGTGGCAGCTGCGGATTCCGCTATCTTCACCACGAACTCGGACGGTGTCTGGCGATCGACGAATCAAGGCACTAGTTGGACAAATATCTTCAAATTCTCTGCTGGCGAATTCAACAGCTCTCTCAGTGAGCTGACGGCTCGCGGGAACTTCGTCTTTGTTCTGGCTACTGCCCGCTTCTCACCTTCTGCATCAAATACAAGTTTCAACTATTCCGCGGACCTCGGCGATAACTGGCATCAGGGAGGCCCTCCGAAAGGCAGTAGTGGGTCACCGCCCTTCACCTACTCATACAGCAACATTTATGCAGCTGGTGAGAATGCCTATGTGACAAGATCCGATGGTCGACTATTCGCGAGTCCCGGATTCGGAATTCCCAGCGTCGCGACGGTGTCTGCCGCCAACTACTCTGCCGCTGCCGTAGCCCCGGAAAGTATCGCCGCAGGCTTCGGGCACAATCTCGCTGTGAGCACGGAATCGGCATCGACCAACCCGTTGCCAACTGTACTGGGCGGTACGAGCGTCAGAGTAAGAGACACCTTCGGTACTGAGCGATCGGCTCCGCTGTTGTTTGTGGCCCCAGGACAGATCAACTACCAGATACCCGCGGGCACTGCTCCTGGCGTAGCGACCATAGAAATCACTTCAAGTAACAGCGTCGTCGCCTCCGGAGAGACTTTGATCAAGGAAGTTGCCCCGGGACTCTTCTCCGCAAATTCAAGCGGAACAGGCGAGGCAGCGGCGTTTATCGTCAGGGTCAAGCCGGATGATACGCAGTTCCGCGAGTGGGCCGTGGTTTTCGATACAGCTCAGAACAAATATGTGACGTCGCCGATCGACATGGGTCCGACCACCGACCGGGTCTACTTGATCTTGTTCGGCACCGGGATTCGTCATTTAGTGGATTCGACCAACCTAAAGGTGAAGATCGGCGGCTACGAGGGTTTGGTCAGCTACTACGGTCCTCAAGGGGACTTTGTCGGCCTCGATCAACTTAATATTCTGATGCCGCGCAGCCTTATCGGCAGCGGGGAGGTAGTTGTCGAACTGATCGTGAACGGCTTCGGAGCAAACAAGATATCGGTCAACGTCAAATAGGGCCAACGAGTCGGGAGTTCACAGGGTGCAGTCCGGCCACCCGGCGGTTGGAGGCGTCGGGCGCCTTCAAAACCGGCCAATCGGGTGACCACCGACCCTGACGCTTCAAAACCGGCCAATGAGGTGACCACAAGCCTTCTCGCAGTGGCGGGGAAAAAGGTGTAACGGACGATAACCCAAACGGACAAGACATCACTGTAACAATAGATTCAACCAAGACCACAAGTGCTGATGGACTATGCTATCAAAATCGGTCACGAAGGATCGCACGTTGCGGATATTTCAATGTTGGTTGGCGCACTGCCGAACAACTTGGCTGCCGGGGCGACAAAAGTCTTAAGCGGGTCGCTGAATTTAACGACATACGTGACAGAGAACAGCGGCATATGAAGGCATCTCTTTCATTGCGCAGGTGCGTGGCGCCGGAACACTGTCAGTCAGCACCGGCGGAAACAAGTATGAGATATGGAACTCTGGCTGGAGTGCTGCTGACAGAGCAACCAAACGTGTAGCCGGGATTGACCCGAGTGCTGATAGAGCCTAAAAACTGCGGCGGGTTGTACCAGGTCACTCCTACCAGGCAGGGGCAGAAATTGATCGAGTGACAAATGTCAGCTATTTTAGAACTGACTCGAGGAAAATGAAGATAAAGATGCTGTTCTCGCTTATCCTTGTTGCAATCATGCTTGCATTGCCCGTTTCAGCGCAGCAGTCTGAGCCATCATTCACCAAGCAAGATCTGCGGATCTCAAAGGACAAGCCGACAGTTTACATTACCTTTGAACACGCGGGGCCACGCGAGGGCGTTTATGCATCAGAAAGCGGGCAAGGTATCTGGCTACGCTTGCACAATAACACGAAGTGGGCAATCAGCTTCTCAACACTGAGTTTGTATATCGGAGAGAAGATTGCCCCGTTGCGGTTAGGTGATGGTCGCAATGTGCTTGGACTGCGCGAAGGTGTCGAAATATCTCCTTGCCACGGCGTTGAGGTCGTTGATCGCTACGAGTTTGAGAGAACAGTGAGAAAAACGGATAAAGGCGAGACTCAAATAGACCTTCGCATCGACGAGAATGCTCAAGTGCCCAATCCGCCGGTTGGATACAACATAGGAGGTCACATCATTGCGACCTCCTGGCTGGCCTCTGGGCGCTCCATTATTTTCAGTGTTCCCCGTGAGCATTTGGCGAAGCGCCTGGCTATCTATCTTTCTTTCATGTATGAGTGGCAGACAGCGGAAAGAGCCAATGGAAGCATTGAGCCGCAGATTCGGGTTTACTTCCGTGCCGCTGATTTGCCTAAAAGCGTGGTTGAAAAGTAGCACCATCCCCACTTCTCGCGGTGGTCCCTGCTGAGCTCGCCAGACTTTCACCCGGCGTTGCAACGTGCGCAACTGCGACTCCTCAAACCGACTCGGATTCTCCCGGCACAACCAGTCAAAGAGTGTCTTTAGCCTCAACACTCGCGTCTCGGTCAAGTAGTTCCACTACCTAGCTCCAAACGCTGACAAACGGATCCTTACGAGTTCGATATCCGCGAGGTTCGTTGATCTCGCTCGGCACCCTCCCGATTCGCCGCCATTTCCTCGCCGTCTTCTCGTCCATGCGGGCCTTTGCTGCTGTAACGCCGAGCATCTCCTCACCCTTTGACAATTTCATAAGCCTCCGAAACTGTTGATCCGTTATCATCCCTCGACGGTCTGATGTCGGATGGTTCCTTGTCAAAGAACGGGAATTCTAATTGTGGCGACAGGGAATTCTAATTTTCGCCCATCAGTTATTAAGCCGATTGACGGAAAGCCGACACCTTGCTCACCCTAACCAATAGGAGTTTGCTTACCACGAGCCTTTTCTTTTAGCCCGCTGGTTTCTCTCTTGTGGCGTATGGCAGGACTCCTCAATAAATAGATAACCCGAACGATCATTGCCCATTCTGGCGCAGGAGCGCGCAAGGGGGGTGAATCTGTGGAAGCCGGGGCGGATGATAACCTTGATTATGGCGGACTGCGGTCGACGGAGTCATAATCCTCGGTTATCATCCGACCCCTCCGAATCCCCTACACTTCGCTGCCGGCTTTTTCCAGGAAAGTATCGAGAAATCTGAGAATGAATTCCTGCTCTTTGCGCGGCAGCCACCGGATGCGCTCAAACGAGGACGCGATCATTTGCCTGATTGAAACCCCAGACCCGGCCACGACGATCGGCTTCCCTTGCGGGATCGCGCGCTGCTGGAAAATATACGGGAGGTCCTAACTACCGCGCCCGGGTTAAAGCAGTACAATGAGAAGGCACCCATGCTGACCAAGTATTTTGACTGCTTTGCCTATCAGTTCAAAAAGTGAATCAAGTTCCCTTCCGAGATATATATAATGAGAAACAAGCTCATGCTGGTTCTTGGCTTACTGGGAGCTGTCGGCTGCGCCGCGAACGCCGCCAAGCCTCACCGAGGTGGAAATCCATCGGCAACAATGCGTGACGCGTCGGTAGAGAAGACAACTGTCGCTGCTCAAAGTGACATTCGAAAGATCGACTTCACTAATTATTCCTATCCACTCACATGCGATATCGCCGAATTCTTTGGCCCGACAACGAATGTCACCCTTAAGAATGGCTCTTCTCCGCGACTTGCGGATAGGGAGCACCCCGCGATTACTGTGACATTGGAATTTGACTCGGTATCATACGAGGACGTAAATGGGAATGAGCGAGATGAAGAGGCAATAGTGGTTTTGGCGGTCGAGGGGGATGGGACAGCAATGAAGTCCGCTGTCTACATATTCGGACTAAAACGCGGTGTGCCAGAAATGCTATGGAAGTTTGACACAGGCGATCGATCGCATGGTGGGCTACGACAAGTCCACGGTGCTAATGGAGATCTTCTTGTAGAAAGATACAACAATGATTTTGTCAATGCAGGTGATGGCTCGGTTACATCGGGAGGTGCGTGCTGCGCCACTACCTACACGCGCGCAGTATATCAATGGACCGGACTAGAGTACCAACTTGTTTCCGCTGAGCGAAAGCCCAACCCAGTCAAAGGCGCTTCTCGAATTGACTGACGATAGGGTCATTGCACGCCTCGCCGGCCGTCCACTGCGCCGAACGCCCCCCGACGTCCTTGACGTCCTCCTCCCTGGCTGTACACCCTGACCACTAACGCCGGCGTGCTGACTTTGACATTTTCAGGCGGCTTCCCTAAAGCATGCAATGA
>JBDTUW010000317.1:0-5565 GCA_040007555.1 Acidobacteriota bacterium
GCGGCTTCGGAAGACGGGCAGGGACAAGCCCCGCCCCTACGGCCTCGCGTGAGTCTGCATGTTCCCCAACCGGCATCGTTCCGGTCAACCTTTACTTACCGCGAAAGATAATTGTTCACGCCGATCAGTGATCCCATCGGATCATATCTTTGCTTCTTAGATGCGAGGCACGGACGGCTTGATCGCGGGTCAGACCACCGTACCGCGGGCGCCCATTGGAATCCCGGAGTAGTCACTTCGGAATGTCATCCCATCGCAGCGTGTTCAGCGAGAAGCTGAGACGCCTCCGGTCCGGGTTGCGCGGATCGATGTCATTTGGCCGCATGGCCTGATCGGCGATGAGCCGCAGTTCGGACCACTCTTTATCCCCCTGCTGCGATGCATTGATTTGATATTCGCGGAGCAAAGCGGGCGCACCTGCCACTACCGTTTCGAGCAGCGCACCGTTCAGAACAACCTTGATGTTGCTCGGGCGTGCAAAAGCATGCATGGGCACCGCGCCTTCGATACGCAGCCGCATGGGCCGACCGGTATTCTGTAACTCCACGACCCCTTCCTCGCTCATCCATCGCCAACTGAGACCGTTTGGAGCGCGCTCAGGACCGTCGAATCCAGCCTTATATTTGACTTCTGGCAGTGGCTGCTCGAGCGGCTCGACCTGCCACAATCCAATGGGGCCAAGATGTCCCCTCTCTGTCCAGTAACCGGGAACGTGCTGCTGCGCTGATTCCAGTTCGTGGTCCAGGAGCAGCGCGTAGAACTCATATCCCGTCTCCAGGACCCGTCTTCTGAGCGTGGGCCAGAGCCACGGAATCGCTGCGTCGTAGCGGACGATCGAGCGGTTAGTGTAGAAACGCAGCGACCGCTCATCTGCATAGAGACAAGCACCGCCCGCACCGGTAACTGCTGGTCGGCCCACCGGCAGGATTCTCCGTAAAGCGATTCGCCTCGGCCAAAGCTCAGCAGGTCGTGCTTATAGACGAACCGCAACGGCAACCCAAACACCACTACCAAAAAGATGATCCCGGCCGCCCAGCCCAAAACGCGATGAGTGCGTAACAGAAGCGCACCGAGCCACTGCGTGGTCAGAAGTGTCCCAAGAATCAGCGCGGGATATGCCGGCAGTAGGAACCGCGTGTACCACCATGCGTCATAGAAATCGTATGCGGAGTAAAAGAGGAGAAACGACAGGAACCACGCGAAGAGAAGGGCTCGCCATTTCCATTCCACCGTGCAGAGAAAGGCTGACGTCAACCAGCCGATGAGCACAAGCGGGCTCATCGGCACGGCCATCCAGTAGAAGTAAGAAGTCAACCGCTCCACGAACCCGCTGCGATGGAACTCGAGATGGAGGTTGATCGTGCTATAGCCGGATTGCAGCGGACAAAAACCAACGCCAGTGGCAATCCGCCGAGAATGAACAGCAGGACCGGGCGAGGCTTGAGTTGTAAGCAAAAGGCCAGTGGCGCGAGAAATAGAATGTTTGTGGGCCGAATAAGAAAGGCTACGCCAAAGGCAAAGCCGGCGAGGAGTACCCAGGCCACCTTCTCGTGCGAGCGCATTCCCGCCCAGATCAAGAGCAGTCCCCAGAACGTCGCCGGCCCATCACTCATTGGTTGCATGGCCAGCGACAGGAAGGTTGGATTGACAGCCAATAGGATGGACCCCACTGCAGCAAGCAGCGGCGACAATCCGAGTCTCCGCCCAATGCAGTAACCAGCCAGCAACTCAATGCCGCCAGCAAAGGGCTGACCAGGAAGGGCCCCAGCCTCCAACCGAGAAGCAGAGCCGCTACAAGTTCATGGAGCGGCAATCCAATTGGGTAGAACGGCAGCATGACGCGGGTCGCGTTGCCGTCTTTCATGACTGGAGTGTAGCCGAGCGGGACGAAAACGTGCGCGAGGCTCTCGTGCACGCCGAATGTCTCCACTTCACTGACGGGGACTCTGATGCGGCCTTGAGAGAGAGCGCGCGCGCGGTTGGCATAACCAGAAGAGTCCGAACCGCCAACAGCATATGAGGCATTTCTGACGAGGACCACGAAGTAAGCGGTCAACAACACCACCAGCGCGAATGTCACAAATTGGAACTTGACCCGTCGACCGGATTGAGGCTCTTCGGGGATGAGTGGTTGCGACATGGACGATGCGCTCTGGCTACGTTGATAAACGAAGAACACGTCAAGACAGGCCTTCCTGCCGCTCGTTTCCCTCTTCAGTTAGCTACTGCGAAGTCTCCTCCCAACGAAGCCCGGTCAGCGAGAAGCTGAGACGCCGGCGATCCGGATTACGTGGATCGATGTCATTTGGCGTCAATGCCTGATCGGCAACCAGACGCAACTCGGACGATTCCCGGTCGCCCTGCTGCGACTTACTAATCTGATACTCAAGAACAAGGGCCTGCCCTCCGGCCACCACCGTCTCCAGCAACGCGCCATTCAGAATCACCTTGATGGTGCTCGAACGCTTAAATCCGTAAATGGGCACGGCACCCTCGATGCGCAGCCGCATCGGGCGTCCGGTATTCTCCAATAGCGCAACTCCCTCATCGCTCATCCATCGCCAACTGACGCCGTCCGGGGTGCGCTCCAGTTCGGAGAAGCCGTCGCCATATTTAATGCCTGCTGGCATACGGTCGAGTGGCTGGATACGCCACAGTCCGATGTGGCGGAGATGCCCCATTTCCGTCCAGTGGCCGGGAACGCCCTTTTGCGCGTTCTCCACTTCCATGTCCATAAGCAGCGCATAAAACCCATACCCCCGCTCCTCGACCCGCTTCCTCAATTCAGGCCAGAGCCATGGGACCACAGCGTCGTAACGGACGATCGACCTGTGAGTGTAGAAGCGTACGGCGCCACTCATCTCCATCGAGACAACAACGGCGCGCTCCGGCAATTGCTTGTCGGCCCAGGCGCAGGCCTCGAGATGAAGCAATTCGCCTCCGCCAAAACTCAGCACATCGTTCTTGTACACAAACTGCAGCGGCATCCAACACAATGCGACGCACAAAACTATTCCCGTCGCCCACCGTAGTCCGCGACGATTGCGCAGAAGTAAATCTCCCAAAGCTTGAATCGTGAGGAGCGTACCAAGGATGAGCGCCGGATAGGCCGGCAGCAGAAATCGTGTGTACCACCAGACTCCATAGATATCATATGCCGAGTAAAAGATCAGAAATGAAGCGAGCCACGCTATCAGAAGGGCCCGCAACCTCCATTCCACTTTCCGCAGAAAGGCCGAAGCTAACCACCCGCCCAGAACTACCGGACTCATCGTGACGGCGATCCAGTAGATATAGAAGCGGAATCGCTCCATCAGCCCGGTGCTCTCAAAGGCGCCTTGCAGGTTGATCGCGCTATATCCGGTTTGCAACGGGTGACCAAAGACAACGTAGTTATAGCTCAGAAAGAGCAGCCCCAGAGGCAGTCCTCCCAGAGCAAAGTGGAGAATTGCTCTGGGCCTGAGCGGCAGGCAAAACAACAATGGAGCGAGAAACACGATATTCGCGGGGCGTACAAGAAAGGCGAAGCCAAAAGCAAAACCCGCAAGCAGTGCCCACTCAGCGTCCCTGCGCGAGCGTAATCCCGACCATATCAAAACCAGCCCCCAGAACGTCGCAGCTACATCGCTCATTGGCTGCTGCGCGAGGAAGATGAAGGTCGGGTTGACGGCCAACACCACAGAGCCCATCGCAGCAAGCCCTCGCGACAATCCAAGCTGTCGCGCAATGCAGTAAAGAAGCCAGCAGCTCAATGCAGCCAACAACGGGCTCACAACAAACGGACCCAGACGCCACCCAATGAGCAGGGCGGCGGCGGCCTCATGTAGCGGGAATCCGATTGGATAAATCGGGACGAGAACCGGTGTCGGGTTTCCATCCTTCATCACCGGGGCGTACGCGAGCGGTGAAAAAACGTGCGACAGGCTCTCGTGTACACCAAAAGTTGCCACTTCCGTAACCGGGAGCTTGGCATATCCCTGCAGCAGGGTTCGCGCCAGGTGAGCGTACCCAGTCGCATCCGAGCCCCCTACCGCATAGGACGCATGGCGGACCAGGACTACGAAATAGCCCACCAGCAGGAACAACAGCCCGATCGTGACCAATCGCGACTGATGCCGTTGACGAGATTTGGCATCTTCATTCATGAAAGGGTTTGACATTGAGGAATGCGCTGAGGGACGCTCGTTTAATCGAAGGACGGAAACCCAAACTCCATTGATGCTTGTCCTGTGATCTTCCGTTCGCTACTGTGGAGCCTCATCCCAAAGAAGCCCGGCCAACGAAAAGCCGAGTCGACGCTTGTCCGGATTGCGGTGATCGATCTCGTTCGGTGTCATAGCCTGATCGACAACAAGTCGCAGCTCGGTCCATTCTCCATCGTGTTGCTGCGACGTTGCAATCCGATACTCCCGAAGCAGAGGTTCTCCCCCCGCCGCTACGGTGTCGAGAACGATGCCATTCAGAATGACCTGGAGCGTGCTCGGTCTCGCGAACGCATACATCGGCACTGCGCCTTCGATGCGCAACCGCATCGCGCGGCCAGTGTTCCGGAGTTGCACCACTCCCTCGTCGCTCATCCATCGCCAACCAGCCCCGCCTGGAGTTCGCTCGATTTCTGAGAAACCGCTGCCGTATTTCACTTCAGACGCCATCCCTTCAAGCGGCTCGATGCGCCAAAGCCCAATATGACGCCGGTGTCCCAGCTCGGTCCAGCGACCGGGAACACTCTGCTTCGCGCCCGTCAATTCGATGTCCTTGAGCAACGCGTAGAACTCATAGCCGCTGTCGATCACGCGCCTTCTTAACATCGGCCAGAAGGAGCGAACGACCCGCTCGTGACGGATGATCAATCGGTCAGTGTAGAAATGGAGTGCGCCGCTCATTTCCGTGGCGACGATCACCGCACCTGCCGGCAACTGACTGTCGGCCCAGCGACACGATTCGGCATGGAGGGATTCCGATTTCCCGAAGGCCAGTAGATTGTGGCGATAAACGTACTTCAGCGGCACCCAAAGCAGCACGATGCCCACAGCGATCCCAGTTGCCAGACGCAGCGCCGGTCGAATCCGGCTCATGCGTACTTCCAGCGACTGCGCTGTCAGGAGCATACCGAGGATGAGTGCCGGATATGCCGGAAGCAGAAAACGCGTATACCACCATTCATCGTAGAAATCGTACGCCGAGTACAGCAGAAGAAACGGAGCGAACCAGGCGATAAGGACCGCCCGTCGCCTCCACTCGACGCTGCGGAGAAACGCTGCCATCAACCATCCCGCCAGCACGAGCGGGCTCAGCGTCACCGCCATCCAGTACAGATAGGAATTCATTCGCCGCAGCATCCCGTCACGGTGAAATCGAAGAGCGAGGTCAATATTCCCGTACCCGGTCTGCAGCGGGTTGCCGAAGACCACGAAGTTGTAACTCAGAAAAACCCCTGCCAGCGGCAGTCCACCGAGAACAAAGAGCGCGATGGTTCGAGGTCTGAGTGGAACGCAGAAGATTAATGGCGCGAGAAATAAGATGTTGGTCGGGCGTACAAGAAACGCTACACCAAAAGCAAAGCCG
>JBDTUW010000318.1:0-5551 GCA_040007555.1 Acidobacteriota bacterium
CCCGCCCTGGTTGCCTTTTTGACGGAAGACGTTGAGGCTGGCCGTGCGGCCATCGAGGACCATTACTTCGCGCGCCGTCTCGATGATTTCGGGAATCACCAGTACGTCGACGTTCTTGGAAACCGAGTGCCATCCATCATAAGCGAGCATCAGCAGCAGTCGCGTGGGGGCGAAGTAGCCTTCACCTGAGGTGAACCGGACTCGCAGGCGCTCCGAGACATCTACTGCGGCACCCGGTTCGATCTTCGGGATGACTGTTTCGCCAGCTATCATGCGCACCGTCGGATATTCACTCGTCAGCGTCACGCGGACGGACTCCATTGCGACTCCGCGCGGATTGTAAATGCGGATCGGCAGCAACAACTCCTGCTCAGGCGCAAGCCGCAGCCTGTCTTTCGCTGTCAGGGGCAGGACCACTGGAGGCTGTCCGCCAGTGCCTGGGCCTACGAAACTGAACTGATGACCACCGCCATCCGTCACCAGCGTCAGGCGACCATCCTGATCCGTGCGCGCCTCTTTTCTCGAGGTCACGCCAGTCGAGACATTGTGATCGAGAATCAGATAGGGCATGGAAGCCTGGTAGAGTGGCGCGGTCGTGATCGTCACGCGATGCGTGGCCACTGGCGCTCCATCCGGCGCCCACTTACGAGTCGTCACGCGCAGGCCGCCCTGATTGACATCTTCCAGACAGGTGAATCCCGGCTCCGCGCCTTCCGCTCGCACGCGATAGTTCCAGACGTCGAAATCAGCGGAGGCATTGTCGTGGTCCCAATTGTCCGGCACATTGTTGAGGATCGGATTCGCAAACGCTCGGAGATGAAAGTCGAAGGTCTCAGCGATCGAGGTAGCCCAGTGCCGATGATATTCGTCGCGCCGATACTCAAAGGCGACTTCGTCAGCTCGAGCATAGGCTTCACGCGTCTCCTCGTGATACTGGCTGATGTAATCTCCGCTGGCGCGAATCAGGCGCACCATCACTCGTGTGTGATTGCCAACGTGATCTTTCGGGCGCCACAGCATCCGGCGACCCTTCTCACCGACATAAAACTCCGGCCCCGGATTGAATGCCGACGCGCTGCCGATCAAGTCAGGATAACGCGCGCTCAGATAAAGGCTCATAAATCCGCCCATGCTCAACCCTGAGGTAGCGCGCGCGCGGCGGGACGTCTGCGTGCGATAAGCGCCGTCAATGTGCGAAACGAGTTCCCGGAAATACGCGCCGAAATCGTAGTCCCCGCCGTCTTCCAACAGATCCCAGGGAGAACCGCCGTAAAAGCCCGTGTACGCGCGCGCCACATAGCCGTCCACTGCGACCACGATCACCGGGTGAGAAGCCACGAACGCAGCGATTTTGGGCACCGTGTCCGTGCCGTTGTCATACTTCTCCAGCGTATAGCGATCGCTGTGGCCGTGAAAGTAGTAGATCACCGGATAGGATTGCCTGCTGCTCTCATAGTCCGGAGGCAGAAAGATCCGGTAATGACGCGCTTCGCCGAAGACTTTCGACGCATGCGTGCGGTCGAAAAACGGCCTCTGCGCCGCGACCTGATAAGGCAGCAGCAGGGTAGCCAGGCAGTAGATTATCTGACGCACTGCGATCATTTGACGTTCACCAGACACGCAATCTTCTGCTTAACAATTGACGCATAATCGGCCTTTTTCATAGCTTGACCAGGTCGTTGATCCTGATCAGCTGGCCACCCCGTTCGATGCTGCGGCGCGCCGCAATCCCGATCAGGCTCGACAGCACTCCGGCACGCAGATCGGCACGCAGTCCCAACGGATCGTCCTTCGGGATCCCGCGAAAAAGCAGGTCGTGCAATGAAGAGTCCGCTCCGCCATGGCCACCTTCACGCGGCGGGCCAAAATCCGTGATCACCTCCGATTTGCTGAAGCTCCGCGTCAGACGCAATTCATCGCTCTTGAATCCACCGCCGCTGAATTCGTGATAATCAATCCGCCCCTTCGTGCCGTTGAACGAGATGGCCTGACCCTCGTATGGCAGAAAAGCGTTGGCGGTGTAATTCATTTGCACGCCATTCTCGTATTTCACCAGCACCGACATCGTGTCGTAGATGTCGATCTTTTCGTCGTACACACAGCCATCGCGCAGATAGCCGTCCTCCGATTCGCATTCGACATAAAGCTTCATATATCGTTCGTTCTTCGTCACATCAAAATAGAATTTGCACTGCTGTTTATGAGGGCAGGGGCGGCAATGCGTGCTGCGGAAGGAATTGTTGCGCCCGTAATATTTCAGCTCGCCAGCGGCAGTGACCGACGCGGGCTGGGAGTTCAGCCACCAGTTGGCGAGATCGAAATGATGCGAAGCTTTGTGCACCAGCAGCGTGCCGGAGTTTTCTTTAAAGCGGTGCCAGCGGCGAAAGTAATCAGCGCCGTGACTGGTATCGAGGTATTCGTGAAAGTCTACGGAGATCACCTCGCCGATGGCTTTTTGCAGCAGCAGTTCCTTCACTTTCTTGTCCTTCAAGCCGTGCCGCGCGTTGAAGGTGACGGTCACGGTTTTGCTGGTCTTTTTCTGTGCATCAAGAATGGCCTGGCATTGCTCTTCATCGGTGCAGAGCGCCTTTTCGCTGATCACATCGCAGCCGAGTTCCAGGGCGCGGATGATGTAGCGGGCATGTAGCGCATCCGGAGTCGTTACCACCACAGCGTCAGGCCGCGTCGTGCGGATCATGAGATCGAAATCGGTGAAGGTGGGCGCGCCGGTTCCGATCAATTGCTTCGCGGCTGCGACGCGTTTGCCATTGTGATCGCAGAGCCCAATGATCTCGACGACATCGCTATAACCGGCGACGACCTCCCTGCCCCACGTGAACGAACCGCGCGAGCCGGTGCCGACAATCGCAATCCGGAGTTTTCTTTGATTTGATCCGACTGAAAGGTTTGCTGCGGAGGAGGCGGTCGCGGCCAGCGCGGCGCTGCCGCCCGCAACGAACGCGCGCCGGCTCAGGCCTGAGTCTCCGGGAGACGGTTGGCCTGTTTGCTTGATTCTATTCCTCTTCATGTTTGTGCTCCTGTGTTCAGCGGTTTAGGGGCGTTGGCCGGAGCTTTCCACTCGGCATTCACAATCCACTTGCATCCCTCAGGGTCGAGTCTTTTTCGGACTCTTTCAGGTTGCTTCTCTGAAATGCGGCGCGCTTCTCCGGGCCGAAGAGAGGCGCGCCGGCTAGGGCAGGAGAAATCGCCGGAACCATTCACTCACCTTTTCAAACATCTCTTCGGTATAGGTGTGATCTCCCGCAGTGATATGAACGGAGAAGCGATCCGCCGCACCGCGCCTCGCATAAGCTGCCGACACCTCCCGCTCCAGTCTCCGCAACCCTTCGACCGGCATTCCCTGATCCTGATCGCGCCCCACGACCAGCAAGGCGCGCGGCGCAATAGAGGCGAACACCTCGGGCTGGTCGCCGGGAAACAGTTTAAGGAATCCCGCCGGATAAAAGTACTGTGAGTGATAGCCGGTATTCCTGGGATATCGCAGGAGATCATCGTAGGTTCCCGCGCCGGCGCAGACTGGAACGATGACGCTGATTCGCGGATCGGCGGCAGCTGCGTACCAGCTCATGGCCCCTCCAAGCGAGAAGCCGGTGATGCCGATCCTGGCGCGATCAACGTCAGACCGGGTCAGCACGTAGTCCACGGCGCGAATGACCTCATTAACCAGCGGCCCCATATAACTGCGTCCTTCAAGTTGCGCACGCACGGCGTCAGTGAAGATGTTTTGTCCGCGCGCATCTGAGCCGCGATAGTCGAGCGAGAGCGTGATGAACCCCTGACGCGAAAGCGCCCGCGCCCAGCCTGTTCGAGGGCGCTCGCTCAGTTGCAGGCGCGCGTCGGTAAGCTGCTGCCGGGTCCCGCTGGTTCCCGGCAGACAAATGATGACGGGGAGTTTGCGTGAAGCTGTCTTCGGTTTCACCACAATGGCCGGGACCCAGGTGCCTCGCTCTGCCTCAAACCGAAGGTCTTCAATCATCATCTCCCCGTCGGTGCTCTGCTGCAACACTTCAACCAGCGGGGCAGCCTTGCTCGGCGTCAGTCCCAGCAATCGTCGCATTCTCGCGGGCACGGATTCCGGCGGCGGACGTTGCCCCCAACTGCTCGCTCCGGCTACACAAGCTGAGAGCATCAGTAGCATTGTCAGGCGCAGCAGCACTCTCGCCCACAGCTTTTCGTGTCTCATATGTTCCTCGTTGAGCACATCGATCTCACGATAAGTTTTCAGGGATCACGAAGGGTTGGCGGTATTCCCGGGTCAAATAGCGGTTGGCGTCATTATCGCCAATGAAGGTTTCCCTGCCTGAGTCGAAGTTCAACTGGCGCCTGGTGCGATAGGCGATGTTCGTCAGGTGGCACATCGAAGTCGAGAAGTGGCCTTCCAGAATCTCTGCGTGCAACTCCTGCCGTTTGCGCGAACGCACGCACTCAATGAAATTTGCGAGATGCGGCGTCTCACCCGTGCCACGCGTGTTCAGGGTCTCGACCCGCGCGTCGGCTTCCTGCTCAGTCATCTTCGGGCCCGGCTCATTTTTCCGGCCAAAGAATGTGGCCCAATCCTCAGTCCCCAGTCGCATCCATCCTTCCGAACCGTAGACGAGTAGTCCCATGCCCATCCCCTCTTCGCTGTTGGTGTACCAGTTGCGCACTTCCAGCTGTACGCGCGTCCGGTCGCTATATTCCATCATCGAGAACTGCGAGGTGGGCGTCTCCTGATCGGTATCGTGGACATCCAGGTTGCCCATGCTCTGAATGCGGACGGGATGTTCCTGCTTTTGTAAAATCCAGCGAGCGATGTCGGTGTAGTGAATGCCATTGTTGCCTGTCTCGCCGTTGCCCGTATTCCAGAACCAGTGCCAGTTGTAGTGAAACCGGTTTTCGTTGAATGGCTGAAGCGCGGCGGGCCCTGACCAGAGATCGTAATGCACGCCCGTGGGAATGGTGCTGTTCACTTTGTGGCCGATGCTTTCGCGGGGCCTGAAGACGAGGCAGCGAATCATATAGATTTTGCCGAGTTTGCCCGCCTTCAAATAGTCAACGGCCGCCTGAATCAGCGGACGACTCCGATTCTGCGTGCCTGCCTGGACCATGCGGTTGTACTTGAGCGAGGCGGCAACCATCTTGCGTCCTTCGGAAATGTTGTGCGAGACCGGTTTTTCCACATAGACATCCTTGCCCGCCTGACACCCCCAGATCGTCGCCAGCGCGTGCCAGTGATTGGGCGCAGCGATGACGATGGCATCGATCTCTTTGTTATCAAGCACGCGGCGGATATCGGATTCGGTTTTGGCGCGCTTGCCGCAGATTTTCTCGAGATCAGCGACTGCCTTCGGCCACAACCGCTCGTCAACTTCACAGATTGTCGTGACATTGACGTTGGGCAGCCCGGCAAAGCCTGCCATCAAGGCGGAGCCGCGCCCGTTAATACCCATCACTGCCAAGTTGACGGTATTGTTGGGACTCTGCCGCGCCAGGCTGGTTTTGCTGAACGAGCCGGCTGCCATCAACCCAGCGGTTCCGGCTCCGGCTTGTT
>JBDTUW010000319.1:0-5549 GCA_040007555.1 Acidobacteriota bacterium
CTCATCGCGAAGCTTTTCCGCAGGCGCATTTCAGCAGAGCATCAGGACTTATACCGGCAGTTTGCATTCCAGCCACAGGTGATTCGCGCGTCGGAACTCGCCCGGCGCGAGCGTGGGCGCAAACACTTGAGCGGTTCCGCGGGCAGGTACCACGACCTCGAACAACTATTTGAGCGCCTCAACCGGCGCTATTTCGACAACGAGCTTCTGAAACCGGCGCTCAGTTGGAGCCAGAGACGTACACGCCGCATACTCGGACACCACGATCGTACCCACGACGCCATCGTCATCAGCCGAACGCTCGACAATGCAGAGATGCCGCAGTTCATCATCGAATACGTGCTCTACCACGAGATGCTTCACATCAAGCATCCCGGGCGCGTGATCAGCGGGAGACGCATCTTCCATCACGCGGCCTTTCGCGCCGATGAACGCCGCTTTCAGTTCTATGACGAGGCGCTCGCCTTTCTTGAACGGTTTGCCGAACGCAGCTGAGGCGACATGCATATCGGCATTGACGCGCACGCAATCGGCAGCAAACAGGGCGGGAATGAGACCTATATCAGGAACCTCATCATGGCCCTTGCCGAGATCGACAGTCACAATCGCTACACCATCTATTTCAGCCGTCGTGAGGCGGCCGGGCAATGGACGGGTCGATACCCCAACTTTGAAGTGCGACTGCTGCCGCCTCCGACCCCGCTGGTGCGGGTCCCGATAGCGCTGTCCATCGAATTGCGCCGCCGGCCCGTCGACCTGCTGCACGTTCAGTACACAGCACCGCCGTGGTGTCCGGTTCCACTCGTGACCACGATTCATGATCTCGCCTTTGAGCATTTTCCCGAGACATTCACCAGAAGAGGGAGCATGCAGTTGCGCTTGACGGTGCGCCGAGCGGCGAAGCGCGCCGCACGGGTTGCCACCGTTTCTGAGTTCTCGAGAGCAGACTTGATTGCGACATATCACCTGTCACCAGCCAAAGTCGTGGTCACGCCAAACGGCGTCGAATCCCACTTCTCTCCACAGGCGGCGAGTCCGGATGAGGGTCTCGAAGTGCGCCGCCAGTTTGGAATCTCACGCGATTTCATCCTCGCCGTCGGTAGCCTGCAGCCGCGCAAGAATCTCCTGCGGTTGCTCAACGCGTATGGCTTATTGCGGGCGGAGATGGGTGAGCGGGCGCCGCAGCTCGTCATTGTCGGTCGTCGGCTCTGGCTGTATCGGGGCATTCTCGATGAGATCGCACGACAGGGTTGGGCGCATGATGTGATTGTTACCGACTACGTTTCAGAGAAGTCGCTGCCCGAGCTCTATCGCGCAGCGAAGGTGTTTGTTTATCCATCATTATTCGAGGGATTCGGCCTGCCGCCGCTCGAGGCTATGGCGTGTGGAACCCCGGTTGTTACAAGCTCGACGTCGAGTCTTCCGGAAGTGGTCGGTGATGCTGCGATTCTCATCGATCCCTATGACGAAGGCGCGCTCGCGCAGGCGATGGTGAGGGCGATGACTGAGGAGAGCTTGCGGCTGCGACTGCGTGCAGCTGGTCTTGAGCAGGCAAAGAAGTTTACCTGGAAGGTCGCGGCCGAAAAGACCCTCAGGCTTTATCACGAAAGCGTTGACGAATTTCCCCGTTGAGAGCTGGAACTCGCTGTTGAGACTACTTAAGCCAGTACAGCCACAGGTGGCAGAGATTGCAGGTGCCGCAGATGAAGGATGAAGCAGGCAATTACCAGGCCTGCGATCTCTGTGGGGATCGCAATGCGCAGCGCGTGCTTCTCTCGGCTCGTCTGGATGGCCCCCTCGTGCGGTGCCCGACGTGCCTGCTGTACTTCGTAGCCACAACCCAGCACGCAGAAAATGGCGGCAATCAATCGACGGGACGGCCAATGGGCGACGCCGTTCTGGAGATGGAATGGCTCGCACAGCGGGCCCTCGAATTGGAACTGGTCGACCCAAACGTTGAGGAGGGTGAGCGGCCCTGGAGAGAGCTTGCAGCCCGCGAGAGGATCGAAGACTTGAGCCGCTTCATCTCAGCTGGCCGGCTCCTTGAGTTGGGAAGTTCGACCGGAGAGCTGCTGGCCGTCGCGAGTGAAAGATTCGAGACGACTGGGGTTGAGGCCGACCTGTCGAGCAGCCGGATTGCGCGCGAGCGAGGTCTCCATTGCCTTAATGGCACTCTGGCAGACGTTCACCTGAATGAAGATTGGTTCGATGTCGCGGTGCTCTACCATACAATCGAGCATTTACCGAGCCCGCAGGCGACGATGCTCGAGCTTCATCGTGTCATTAGACCCGGCGGCTGGCTGGTCCTGGAGACGCCCAATATCGCGACCTTATGGTTCCGTCTTTTCGGCTCGCGCTGGAGACAGCTGATCCCTGACCATCGTTATTTCTTCACACCGGCGACGCTGGGCCGGCTGTGTTACCAAAGTGGTTTTGAGATTCGCGAATTGCGTTCCGTTGGGAAGGCCATGAGCTACCGGCTTTTCGCCAGCCGTGTCAGCAGGTATCACCGCACTCTTGGGAGGATGCTTTCAAAGATTGGCCGATCAGCCGACATCGAAGACCGCACCCTGCGCCTCAGACTGGGTGACGTGATGAGGCTCTACGCCGTTCGCCGGTGAAGCCCGGGCCCCAATTGCCACCCGGCATTTCGCGCCATTACTGACTGGCAACGGTCCCGGCGCGTCCTCTCGGAGCGACGGTTTCGTTCAGGATCTGACCCACAGATGCAACTTCCCAGAAAAGGACGAAAAGCTCTCGTTTGGTACGACCCTGAGAATCCGAGGGAACGGTTGCACGGGAGAAGAGCAACTCCGCGTGAGGACTGACCGCGCCACTATTACTACTCTGACGATCGGCGACTCGTGCCATATAGGATTGTCGCTCCGGCAGGTTGAGCTCACGTCTGATCTGGTTGATATGCGCCTCGCACTCACCGAGTCCATCGGACGTGCCCGGGGCATCGCGAAGTCCAAGGACACCGTGCGCAAGTTCGTGGAGAAGGACCATGCCGAGGTCAAACGAGGCGATGACCTGCCGATCGCCTCGCAGTCGATCGAAGTCGGAAAAATCTATCTCCACCGGTAAGACGTCGATCTCGGCGCTTGTCTTCTGACTCTGGAACCTGATTGGTGAGGCAAGGCGCGCGAAGGCGACAATTCGAGAGCGCTCGTGAGTCTCGAGATCGAATGCGGTATCGCCGTCGATCGCAGCGGAGAGCAGCTCTCGCGCTGTCGTCGACCCTCCGGTGATCTGGGTTTGGTCGCCGAGCTGAAGAAAACCGTCGCCATCGAAGTCGAGTCCCATGAGGCCGGTTTTTTGACGAAGAGTCTTGAGGACCGCGTTCAGCTGTTTTTTTCCCAGCCCGCGTGTCGGGCTGGTGCGAACTCCGCCCCGGTAGCGGAGAGGATCGCTGCCGAGGGCTAGTACGGCTGGCGCGAAAAGCATGAGAGTCAACGCGATCGAGCACCAACGAATTCGAGGCCGCGAAGTGGTTGTCAGCGTCCGAGCGGTTTGTGCCATACTCTTGACCTCCGTTGCGAAATGTCCCTGTCAACTGGGGCAACCGATGAGTGTCGCCACCTAGTACTACTGACCCGACAGGATCTCTGTTCCGCGTGCGGGGCTCACGATCGCCATTCTGGAAAGAAATTGAGGGCTGAAGATTGGCTCCTGGAGATGGAATTGATGAGCGAGCGCTTTTCGTGGACGGCCTCAGCATTGGTCATCCAATAGTCTGGAGGGGGACGACGTTGTCGACAGTTCTAAGGCTTAGCGGATGTCAGATGCTCACGCAGCTGCACCTCCGCCATTGTTGGCTCCTGACGAATGGAGCATGACTTGAAGATTTCGTATCGGTATCTGATCGATCCCGACGAGACAAGGGAGGCACTCTCGGTCTTTGGCATTCAGGAGGTCATCGGGCTGGATACCGAGACGTTTTGGGATTCGACCACGCGAAAGAACCACCTCAGCCTGCTCCAGGTTGCCGCGCAAAGTGGCGAGGTCCTGGTGATTGACGCGCTTGCCGCCGGAATTATGGAAGCGCGCGGGCTGATCGAGAATCCCGAGATCCTCATGGTCGCGCACAATGCGAAGTTCGACGAGGGATCGCTTAAGTCTGAGGGCTTCACCCCGCACGGCCTGGTGGATACATTGCGGCTGTCGCGTCGCTCATTGCCCCTCAAGTCCTTCAGTCTGGCCTCGGTAACCGCGCATCTGTACGGGATCGAACTCGACAAGACCTATCAGAGGAGCGATTGGAGCTGCCGACCACTGAGCCGGGCGCAGCTCGACTACGCGGCTCACGACGCGCAGATCGTGCTCAAGGTGTATCACGCCCTCTCCGACATGCTAAAGGCTGAGGGGCGGTGGGAGAGAGAGCTGGAGCGGGCAAGACTCGACGTCAAACCAAAACGGGTTCCTAAACATGCGCGAGAGGCTGCCAGTTTGATTGACCGGCCGTGGACTCCGGAGGAACGCAAGCTGCTCGACCGCCTGCAGTGCTGGCGCAAGCAGGCTGCACGAAACCTTGGCTTGCCAGCCTACTTTGTCTGCCCGGAACGGACCCTGGAGCATTTGGTGGTATCTCGTCCTGAGGACCTTGACGGGTTATCGCAAATCTTCGGTCTCGGCCCGGCAAAGGTCGCAAGCTTTGGACCCGCCCTGCTCGCTGAGCTGCTAGGTCAGAAATAACCGGCCCGACTCCTTCAAAACAGCAAATCTCTGCCTGTTCCTTCCATTTTCCTTGCGCAAATTCAACGGCGACTTCAACGTTTATTGTTCAAATCCAAATTTTCGGAGAGCCCGATTGGCTTTTTGGATGTCGACGGCATGTAGCCTCCAGACCTACATCGTAGAGCGTTGACTGGTCAGAGGTTATCTTTCCGTCTCCGACTACATGAAGTTGGAATAGCAATTGCATTAATTGGATCGATTGGGGTTTCTCCAACTCAAACTCCCCCCTTGCAGAGTGTGTCCGAGGAATAGATCGAGACAGTCCAGGTGGTGATTCCGGGCACGGTTGAGTGGACCCAGTTACAGAAAACGAATCGGGTAGGTTGCTGAATTCATTGCTATCTTGTTGAATTCAAAGGCAGTTCGCAATTCTGATTATTCTGATTGAACAATATTCAAGACAATTCAATATTCGAGGGCTCCATTCGGCAGTTGGAATGCCGGAACGCGGAGTAGGTCGAATAGCCGTCCGGCGATGACTGAGTACGCCATTCGTCACCGAACGCGAACGTCCCAACAGAAGGAGAAACTTAATGAAACGAAGACCTGCAAATAGGATACTGCACGTTCTCTTTGGCGGAGTTCTGCTGGTCCTGATGTCGTCGTTTGCGCTTGCCCAGGAAAATACGGGCAGCATTCGAGGAACGATCAAGGATTCGACGGGCGCGGCAATTCCCGGAGCCAAGGTGACTGCTACCAGCCCGGCTCTGGTACGCTCGCTCGATACGGTGAGCGATAGAGAAGGTGCCTACCGGTTTCCAAAACTGCCGGCGGGTATTTATACCGTCAGCGCGAGCCAGACCGGGTTTAAG
>JBDTUW010000320.1:0-5545 GCA_040007555.1 Acidobacteriota bacterium
GCCTGCTGGAGAGTTTCATCACGCTTGCAGTAGCAAAAGCGAACCTGCTGCCTGCCGAGGTCACGATGCTTGTAGAAGCTGCTACCCGGTACGCAAGCGACTCCTACCTCGCGAACCATGTAGTCACTGAACTTCGTGTCGCTTTCAAAACCAAACCCGGAAATATCGGTCATGATGTAGTAAGCGCCGTCCGGCCGAAAGCAACGGAAACCACTTTCTTCGAGGACACCGAGCAAGAGGTCCCGGCGCCGCTGGTATTCGGATTTGAGCTTATCGTAGTAGCTTGCGGGAAACGCCAGGGCCGTGACGCCTGCTTCCTGGAGCGGGGCGGCTGCGCCTACGGTAAGAAAGTCGTGGACCTTACGAATCGCATCAGTGATCGCCGGCGGGGCAATCGCATAACCCACGCGCCAACCGGTCACCGAATACGTCTTAGACATCCCGTTGATCGTTACTGTTCGATCGCGCATGCCATCGAGCGTTGCCATCGCGACGTGGCGCACATCCCGGCCTGGTTCGGCGTACCAGATATGCTCATAGATCTCGTCGGTGAGCGCTAGAACGTCGTATTCGATACATAGATCGGCGATGAGGCTCAGTTCCTCACGAGTAAAGACCTTCCCCGTAGGGTTGTGGGGAGTGTTGATGATGATCGCCTTTGTGCGCTCGTTAAATGCGGCGCGGAGTTCGTCCGGATCGAAATGCCAGTCGGGGGCGTAAAGCGTTACATGCCGCACGGAAGCTTCGGAAAGGATGGCGTCCGGACCATAGTTTTCGTAGAAGGGTTCGAAGACGATGATTTCCTCTCCGGGCTCGACGACTGCCATCATCGTCGCGATCATCGCCTCGGTGGAACCGCAGGTCACGACGATCTCTCTTTCCGGATCGACATCAAGACCCAGATGCCAGCGAGTCTTTTCCGCAATCGCGTCCCGAAGCCGCTTTGAGCCCCAGGTGATGGCGTATTGGTTGATGTCGGCCTCAATCGCGCGGCAGGCGGCTTCCTTGAGTTCCGCGGGTGCCGGAAAATCTGGGAAACCCTGAGAAAGATTCACGGCGCCGTAGAGGTAGGCCTGCCGGGTCATTTCACGGATGACAGACTCCGTAAACTGCTGGGCCTTGGTTGAGATATAGCTTTTCATATCGGGAATCTGGTCGAAAATCCGGGTCAGGAGTTGCTGCTGGGATTGAGCCGCGAGATGACGCGATTGCCGTAGCCGCGTTTGACCGTGCGGTTGACGAGGTTTTCAACATCGAAACGAAGGAGTTTTCGCTCGCCCCCGACCTCGATTACCCGAAGAGCACCCTGTTGGACAGAGAGTTCGAGCAGCATCACCGGGATGTCGTATTCCCGCGCAGCCCCCTTGAAGTCCATCAGATCCTTGCTATCATAGACGCTCATTCAAACCTCCTTGAATCTTCTCCTCGATTTTGTTCGTATCAGGACTTGAGTGCCAGCTTCTAGAGTCGGCTTCGATAGAGGATGATAGTGAGCGCGGTGCGTGGTGTCAAAAGCACTGCGACCAACAAGAGACGGGGCAAGAGACGGGGCAAGAGACGGGGCAAGAGACGGGGCGAGAGACGGGGCCAGTGACGGCGCCAGAGACGGCTAAGGACAGTTTCATGCTAAGCGCAGAAAAACAGACGATTGAATGCGGTCAGTTCGAGGAACTAATCAGCGACTATCTCGACTTTGGCCTGGCTCGCCCGGTGCGGCGTGTCTTCGCCGAGCATCTGCTCGCCTGCCGGCAGTGTCATGTGGTTTTCAACGATGTTCGCGATGCCATGGACGCTTGCCATCACTTGAAAGAGTCCCAGATGCGAGAGATCGCACTCTTTACCGAGGTGGAGCAGCGGATACTGAATGCCACAACCGCCGGCGAAATGCTCAGCTGCCGGACGCTCGATGTGCTCATTTCAGACTACTTCGAGGGGATTATTGAAAGCAGCTACGAGGACATTTTCCGCGAGCACTTCGGGGTCTGCGACGGTTGCCGCCGGCTGGTTGAGGGAGTGCGTGAGTCTCTCCTCGAAAGTGAGACTGTCGATGTGCCCGAGGAGCTTTACGGTAGAATCCTCGCAGCGACGTCAGGAGCGCGTCGCTAGAGATTGAAACACCTGCTCTCTTCCTCCGAGATTTGGCCGGACCAGGACCTTTCCTGGCGTGCCACGCCCCCCTATAGTGTCTCCCCCGATTGACAGCCCGTCGGCAGTATTGAGGTAGTTTGGTTCATGACAAGCCGTCAATCGCACACGTCGTCTCCCCGATTCACCCTCGTGCTTCTCCTGCTGACTACGCTGACCGGACTGGCTTTCGGACAGCAGCCGACATCGACGGAGCGGAAGGTTGAAAACCCGATCGGCGTTGCCGAGGACGAAGCCAGGTCGCTTCGGCGCATTCTTCCGCCAAACGTCAACATCGTCGTCGATGCAGGTGCGAAGAGCCAATCCGACAATCTTGAGCTGAAATCCGATCGCTCCGAGGGCCAGGGCGACATCCTGATCTATTACGGCAAGGTCGAAGCGCACTACACCGACATCACAATCTTCGCGGATAAGCTGACGGTCAATTTCGCAACAAGTGACGTTGTCGCAGAAGGCGAAGTCTACTTCGAGCAGCAGGGGCAGGCGCTTGTTGGAGACAAGATCGAACTGAATCTGAAGACGAAGCGGGGAACGATCTTCAGCGCCTCAGGTTTCACGGATCGGACGCCCGATGGGACCAGGATCGTGATCGATGCGACTCGAGCCGACAAGACTGGAGACGACACGTTTCGTCTCGAGCACGCGACAATCACGGCGTGCCAGGAGCGCATCCCCAAATGGAGCTTCACCAGCAAGCGAGCACGTATTCGAGCCAACGACCGGGCCACCGTCTACAACGCGCTCTTCCGCATCAAGAATGTGCCCATTTTCTTTCTACCCTACGCGTCAGTTCCGATTACCAAGCGGGACCGGGCTTCGGGGTTCTTGTTGCCGAGTAGCGGGTCATCGAGCATCAAGGGGCGGACCTTTCATGTCGGGTATTTTCAGACGCTGGGGCGGAGCGCCGATATTCTTGTTCGCACCGACATCTACACGAAGAGGGGAATTGGCGCCGGCTTCGATTTTCGGGCGCGAACGGATGAGAATTCGCGGATTGCGATTGGCTCCTTTATGGTTTTTGACCGGCTGCTTGGTCCGAAGCGGGACGCAGCCGGTAATTTGTTGCCGGACCAGGGTGGCAGCAGCTTCTATGCAGATGCGGTCCAATATTTCAAGAATGGCTTCGTCGCGGTGGCAGACGTCAACATCACGTCGAACTTCGATTTTCGACAGGTATTCGCCGAGAACATCCTGCAGGCAGTGTCGCCCGAGGAGCGCTCGATCGTTTACGTCAACCGCAACTGGCGTTCGTTCAGTTTCAATGGTTCCTTTGGCGAACGCAGCGCGTTTATCGCAAATACCATTGTCAAGACGAGGGCGCTTCCCAGTCTTGAGCTGACGCAGCGGAGCACACGTTTTTCCGAATCGTTTCCCATTTATTTCTCCTTTGATGGTGCACTTGACGGGGTAAGAAGGACGGAGTCGGCGGGATTCAGCGACAATTTTAGTTTTAAGACACCTTCGATTGTTCAGCGGCTTGATTTTGCACCTCGGGTGACGATTCCGTTGCGCTCGTTTGCTGGCATGACGGTGACTCCGAGCATCGGCATCCGCTCGACCTTTTACAGCGATAGCCTTGACCCCGCGGTGCGGCAGGTGACCGGTCAGAACCTCTGGCGGAACTACGCCGACTTCAATGTGGACTTTCGACCGCCGTCTCTGGCAAAGGTATTTCGCCATAGCGACGGGACACCATGGTTCAAGCACATCATCGAGCCGTATGCAGCCTATCGACGGATTGTAGGAATTGACGAGTTTGACCGGACGTTGCGGATTGACGAGCGCGATCTGGTCGCCGAGACGAACGAATTCGAGTACGGGATCACGAACCGCTTTTTTGTTCGTCGAGCCGGTCCCAATGGCGAGACGCCGCAGGCCCATGAGGTTCTCGAGCTGACACTGGCTCAGAAGTACTTTTTTGATCCGACCTTTGGAGAGGCTCTTGAAGAGGGAGTACGCAATCAGTTCTTCCCGATCAATTCGCTTTCGGGCTTTTCGTTTGGCGGCACGAGACGGAACGTTTCTCCGCTCAATTTCAAAGCGCGCTATCGTCCGAACCAGCTTGTCTTTGCTGATTTCCGCATGAATTACGACACGAAGTTTCACCAGCTGCGAGACCTGATATTTGGCGGTGGAATTGCGCGTGGGATATTTTCGGTGAGTCAATCCTGGTACTACACGCGGCGAATCATGCTGGATGATCTGCACAGCGATCCATCGAGCCTCCCGGGAAATCAACTGGACATCTCGGCGTTTGCCGGCAACCCGTCACGAGGCCCCTACGGCGGGTTTACAGTGGTTTACGATCTGCGGGACAGGACGGTCGAGGGCTTTGAACGGGACAAGCGGCTGATCAATCTGACGACGACGGCGGGTTGGGCGTGGGATTGCTGCAGCGTGCAGGTGCAGAACATAGTCTTCAATGTCGGCGTCAGAAACGAGAATCGGATAGTCTTCGCATTCACGCTGAAGGGCATCGGCACGTTTGGGACCGAGAATATCGGTCAGCGCCGGCGCTAGTCTTACCAAGCTGGCCAGCCTGGCCTGACTAGCCAAACCCAGCCTAACTGACAACTGACAACTGAACAACTGGCAACTACCTTTTTTGGGAACCTTTTGGTGGGTCTGGGGTCTACAATAGTGTCGTTTGACAATTTGATATAGGGAACGGCCCCACGGTGGCGTCTGGAATCAACGGCTGACCTTGGAGTGGGCGCTCATGCTGGCCGAAGAAAAGGCATTGCTGGTTCCTGGGCTCGAAGAGTTCGGGAGGTCGGAAAGGGAAGCGAATGGCGAGGCTTCCCGCGAGGTGCCGGTCTGCGCGCGCGACGCGGGGCTCATCAAGCGCCTCAAAGTGGGTGAGATCGATGCTTTCGATGAGCTGGTAGCGGAGTTTCAGCCGCTGGTTTATGCGCTTAGCCTGCGCGTACTTGGCGAGCCCGAAGACGCTCGCGACGCCTGTCAGGAGACATTTCTGAAGGTGTTCAGACACTTCGGAAGGTTTCGAGGAGAGGCGAGCCTCAAGACTTGGATATGTCGGATCGCTATCAACCAGGCCCGAAGCACGGAAAGATGGTGGCGACGAAGGTATAAACAGGAAACGACGTCGCTTGATGAGCCGGCGGCAGCTGGAGACGAAGGCAGATCAGCATATGAATCGCTTGCGAGCCCGGGCGTCTCACCCGAAGCCGAAGCGATGGCTCACGAGCGGAGTGCGCGACTGGAACGGGCGCTGGCGCAGGTCAAGAAGGACTTTCGAATTGCGGTTATCCTGCGAGACCTCGAAGGTATGACGTACGAGGAGATCGCCTATACGCTGGATATATCCGTCGGGACAGTGAAATCGAGGATCGCACGCGGACGAGAGATGTTGCGAGTAAGCATGAGAAACAGCGGGTCC
>JBDTUW010000321.1:0-5542 GCA_040007555.1 Acidobacteriota bacterium
ATCGGCTAAGTCCCCTTCGCTTTTGCGCAGGGCCTCCTCGGCCTTCTTACGATCCGAAATGTTACGAAACACGAGAACCACACCAACGAGCGCGCCTTTATCATCTCGGATCGGGGCTGCGCTGTCATAGATTGGCGTCTCCGTTCCGTCGCGAGCGATAAGGAGCATATCATTCGCCAAACTAAAGATACGACCTTCCGCGAGAACTCTCTCGGCCGGGTTGACTATCGGTTGCCGGTTCTGTTCGTTGATAATTCGAAACACCTCGAGGAGGGGCCGTCCCTGTGCTTCGTTCTGTGTCCAACCAGTCAGAGCCTGCGCCACGCCATTTAGGGAGACAACCTTTGCTTCAGTATCTGTCGTCACCACAGCGTCGCCGATGCTCCCAAGCGTAACGCGCAAACGCTCCGATTGCTCTTGTAACGTTTGCTCAGCGCGACGGCGCTCGGTGATGTCCCGAAAGCTCCAGACGCGTCCAACGTTCTTGCCGTTAACAAACTGTATTCGGGAAAAGCGTTCGAACACTCTGCCGTCGACAGGCTCCAGCAGGTCATAACTTTCGGGCGGTGATGAGTGGTAGATCTCGTTGATCCGAGCAACGAAGCGTTCAGGATCCGGGAAGTAGCTGCTCGTCACATCGAGGATTCGTCCGTGCTCGCGAAATTCCAGTATCTCGCTGGGAAGGCGCCACATGGTCGCAAAGTTGTCGTTGAATCCAGTTACTTTGCCAGTGCCATCCGTTGCCAGGATTCCATCGGTGGTGGATTCCAGAGTGGCCTGCATCATGGCGAGAGATTGCGCGAGTTCTTGCGTCTTCCGCTCAAGGGCTTCCCTGGTGTGTGCAAGCTCTTCCTCCGCGCGGCGGCGTGCGAGAAAAATGCTTTTGGCATTCTGCAGTGTGACTGAGCGGAGGAGCCGTTCCTCCTCGTCATTGTCGTTCACTATCCCCCTCCAAGGATTTCATCTGCAAGTGCGGTGCCAAGCACGCGCGCTCGGATTTTGGCGAATGCCTTATCTCGAGTAGTCGATGTATCATCTGAGAACGGAGAGAAGCCGCAATCGTCCGTAGTGCCGAGATACTCGACTGGAATGTACTGAGCTGCTTCGAGGATTCGGTCCCGAATCTCCTCCGGCGTCTCAACTTGCGGATCGATCGGCGCCACAACCCCAACAAATATCCGGTGATCCGCCTTCCGATTGTCCCGGATGATCTTCAGAACACGAGCGCGATCCTTCTCACCGGCTAGCGCGATATAGAAGTTACCCACTTGCAACTCAAACAAACTGGGCAATAGCTCGGTGTAATCGACGTCGGCACTGTGGGTAGAGTCCAGGTCTCCGCCCGGACAGGTATGCACACCGATTCGCTTCTGCTCGTCGAGCGAGAAACGAGACAAAGCCAAATTGTTTAGATCGATAAAACTGTTGAGGAGATTGCCCGTGGGATCGATCTTGATCGCTAACCGCCCTTCAGTGAAATCGATTTGAACCTTGTGGGCACCCTTCTCGAGACAGGTTCGTACTTCTGTTTCGTGCTCGTTCAGCAAATCGTCGATGAATTCCTCGCGGGGATATCCCGGAATCTCATCCGGTGGATACATCAGACTCAAAGCAGAAGGAGAAATCACCGCCTGCTTCAAAGGGAGTTGGGTATAACGCATCGCCACGTCCAGGTAGGTGTCCGCGCGGCGCTTATAGCGAAACGGCCCTCCGGTTAACCGCAGCATGCGACGAACATGCCCGGCCTTGAACGGGATCCTAAAGCCATCTGGCGCGGTATTGGGGAGTCCATGAACGGAATAGGTCCAAAAATTATGATATTTCCGCTGTTCGCCGTCCGTGATCACTGGCGAGCCCGTGGCCTCGAAGCGTGCGATCGTATCGCGAATCGCGTCGTCGTAAAGGGGTTGCAATGACGGATCGTCAATGTCAGTGCCTGTCCGGATCGCCTCTATCAGGGTGATTGGTCTTGGGATGCTACCGATTGGTTCGGTCGGGATTGACATGAGGTTAACTCCGTTTGGATTTCGATCGCACCCGAGTTGGGGCACTGAGCAGGAAAGCCACACCGTACTTCGACTTTCCGGGGTCGTACACTCGCAACTGCTTAGAAGAGGCTTGGATAACAATTATTCTACGCGGCCCCCCACCAGATGCAAAGTGGATTGGCCCCCCCCAGTGCCGAATTCGCCACCGACAACTCTTCGAACGCTTCCAGGCGAACGCTCCATTCAAACGACGCCCCCGCTCCGCCTGCCACGTGCGTGATATGTATCTCTCGATTGGTGAGCCGCGTCACGCCCGTCCGAAAACTTTGGTCCGTGACTTGCAAAGGGTTTCGCTGCGAAGCGTACTTTATTGAACCGAGCGCCGTGTAACGGGGGGCTATGATGCCCGCTTTCTCAATATCGTTGGGAACAGCCAGAAGGCGAGAAACGGATAGACCTGGCGATTCGAGTTTGCGACTCATCGTACGATTCCGGGACAGTAACTGTGTGATTTTACATCAGAACACTAAAAATATCGGTCAGGGAGGACAGTATGAAAGAAGCCAGTTTGCATGAGTTGTTGTGGCAAGCTCTCGAAACGGAATTGGGTGGCGTTCAGGTATACACCACCGCGCTTCGCTGCGTGGTCAATGAGGACCTAAAGGAAGAGTGGGAGAAATATCTTGAACAAACTAAGAGGCACGTCGAAATCGTTCAGGAGACGATGACGACACTTGGTATCGACCCGAAAATGGAAACGCCAGGCCGCCAGGTAGTGCGTCACATCGGTGAATCTCTCGTCAAAGCAATGGACATGGCTCTCAAAGCTGGTGACGCCGGCGCCGCCCAGATCGTGGCCGCCGAATGTGTCGTTCTGGCTGAGACAAAGGACCACTTGAACTGGGAGCTGATCGGAGAGAGTGCCAAGAAAGCCAAAGGCGAAACGGCGAAGGCGCTCAAAGCTGCCCGCGACGAAGTCGAGGATCAGGAGGACGAGCACCTCTACCACACACACGGTTGGACGCGGGAGCTGTGGATCGAAACGCTCGGAATGCCCGCCGTCCTGCCTCCACCTGAGGAAGAGAAGGACGTTAAGACAGCGATCGGAGCCGCAAGAGCCAAACAGGCGCGCGGCGACATGCTGTAGTTCCGGCATGGAGGGGGAGGCCTGCGAGCCGCCCGACTGGGTTGGCTTCAATAAGCCGGTAAACAATTTACTACCTGTTGCGAATACGTCCGCGACGGATAGAGTTCGCCACAAGGTTACGTCAGATGCCGCTCCACGGGCTGAGCGGCTTGGTTGTACTGTGAAAGTGCGGTGGGTCCATTCGGAATTCGCTCGCGATTGCATCTGCCGCACTATTTTTTACGCTATCGACCGCCCTTTAGCCGCTGCCGGCTTTCTATCATTATTTAGAAACTGCCCTCATTCCTACAGGCGAGATCGTTATGCCCAGCAAACAACCCGGCAAGACACCTGCCCAAAAAGGTTCAGAGCAAAACGAAAAGATCGCCGACCTCGCGAAATTTACCGAAGACGCGACAGACTCATATCTCACTACGAATCAGGCGGTGCGGATCAACGACAATCAGAATTCGCTCAAGGCAGGTGATCGTGGACCGACGCTGCTTGAAGACTTCATTCTCCGCGAGAAGATCACTCACTTCGATCATGAGCGTATCCCGGAGCGGGTCGTTCACGCGCGCGGCGCCGGTGCTCACGGCGATTTCCAGGTGTACGAGCCAATGTCGAAGTTGACAAAGGCTGTGTTCCTGCAGGACCCGACCGTCAGGACACCGGTGTTTGTACGTTTCTCGACGGTCGCCGGATCACGCGGCTCCTCTGATCTGGCGCGCGATGTGCGCGGATTTGCGGTGCGGTTCTACACCCAGGAAGGAAACTTCGATCTGGTGGGCAATAACATGCCCGTCTTCTTCATCCAGGATGCTATCAAGTTTCCCGACCTCATTCATGCGGTCAAACCTGAGCCACACAATGAAATGCCTCAGGCAGCCTCGGCTCACGATACGTTCTGGGATTTCATTTCGCTTATGCCCGAATCGATGCACATGATCATGTGGATCATGTCAGACCGTGCATTCCGCGGAGTTACCGGATGATGGAAGGCTTCGGTGTGCACACGTTCCGTTTGATCAACGAGCAGGGCGAAGCGAGGTTCGTCAAGTTCCACTGGAAACCGGTCCTCGGAGTCCATTCAGTCGTATGGGACGAGGCGCAAAAGATATCGGGCAAGGACCCCGATTTCCATCGCAGAGACTTGTGGGAATCAATCGAGAACCGAGCGTTCCCCGAGTGGGAGTTCGGTGTCCAGATCGTCGAGGAGAAGGACGAAAAGAGTTTCGATTTCGATTTGCTCGATCCGACCAAACTCATTCCCGAAGAACTCGTCCCTGTCCAGCGCATCGGAAAATTGACGCTCAACCGGAACCCGGACAACTTCTTTGCAGAAACCGAACAGGTCGCATTTCACGCTGGTCACATTATCCCGGGCATCGATTTCACCAACGATCCGCTTCTCCAGGGGCGTTTGTTCTCTTATACAGACACGCAGCTGATCCGCCTCGGTGGGCCTAATTTCCACGAGATTCCGATCAATCGTTCCGTCGCACCGATTCACAATAATCAGCGCGACGGTCATATGCGCCAGACGATCAACCGAGGCCGCGTCAGCTACGAGCCGAACTCCATCGGGGGCGGCTGCCCCTTCCAGGCGGGCAGTGATATTGGTGGATTCACGAGCTATGCCGAAACAATCGCTGCGCCTAAGGTTCGAGCTCGCAGCGCGAGCTTCTTTGATCACTTTAGCCAGGCCACAATGTTCTTTCAAAGTCAGTCGAAGCCAGAGCAGGAGCACATCATCAAGGCTCTCCAGTTTGAACTCGGAAAACTACAGATACCGGCCATCCAGGAGCGGATGGTTGGTTTGCTTGCGTTAGTCGATCACACACTCGCCCATCGCGTCGCTCAGGGTCTGGGATTGAGCGAACCGGTCTCGATCACTCCGCCTCTCAATCACAGCGTCCCGGCTGATGGCGACGTTGCGAACTTTCAACCCAGGAGCCCGAAGAAGGCCAAAGGCTCCCTGCTTGTCTCCCCAGCGCTCAGTATGTCGGGTACGCCAAAGGATACCATCAAGACTCGTGTCGTCGCTTTTCTTGCGGCAGACGGCTTTGACGAAGCAGGACTTGTCAGTGTCGCCAAGGCACTCGACGGAGCGGGCGCCACGACCCAAATCGTCGCTCCCCATGGCGGTGTGATAGTTGGGGCAAATGGCAAGGAGCAAAGGGTTGACCTGAGCCTGCTGACCACCAGTTCTGTGATGTTTGACGCCGTCTATGTGCCGGGAGGAATCGATAGCGTGAAGGCACTCCTCAGCGAAGCCAGCGCCATACATTTTGTCAATGAGGGAGGCTTACAAGCATTGCAAAGCCATCGCTGTTGGTGTAGGGATCGGATGCACCGGGGAGATAGATGAGCTGGTCGTCATTTGCTATTAGCTCCATCCGAATGGCAAATTCAGTTTCGTATATTC
>JBDTUW010000322.1:0-5541 GCA_040007555.1 Acidobacteriota bacterium
GGCTAGTGATCGCGTTCGCGAGGGCTTTCACAATGGTCAGACTCCTCTTTGGAAGCGCTTGTTTTTGCATAGCTTTGCTTGCCATAGTTCCCGCTCCAAATGGCACATTATGGATGCTGGCGATCGGCGTCACCGAATGGGGGCATTGGCTGGCGGCGGTCGCACTCCTGACCTTGCTCCCTGGCTGGAGTGCAACGCGCGCTGGCAGCGCAGGCGCAATGCTTGGTGTGCTGGCCGCTCTGCTTGCTCTGTACCCCATCACCCGTGCCACGTTGCTCGCACGTCGCTTGCCAGGCGACTTGCAGCGAACTTTTGGCAATACGCCCGCGCGGTCCAATTCAGGCGCGCCACCTCGCTCCGCTCCGCTGAGTGGTCTCGACCTTATTCGAGGTGTAGGGTCTCCAGAGGTCGCCGTCCAGAGCGTCGTCTATGTAAGCCGGGGCGCTAAAGATCTGCGGCTGGATGTGTACCAGCCACCGCCGGCCGGACCGCCCGCTCCGTGTGTAGTGGTCATCCACGGAGGGTCGTGGCAGCGTTACGACAGCACCCAGCTGGCCAAGCTCAACTACTATTTGGCGGCGCGCGGCTACATCGTCGCTTCAATCAACTATAGGTTAAGCCCCGAGTTCAAGTTTCCGGCCGCGCGTGACGACCTGCGGTCGGCGATCGCGTTTCTGAAGGAGAACCACGAGAGGTTTAGACTCGATCCGGAACGGCTGGTTCTGCTTGGGCGATCCGCCGGAGGGCAATTGGCGCTGCTTGTTGCGTATGGTGACAAGGATCCGGCTGTTCGAGGGGTGGTTGGGTTCTATGGGATGACGGATCTGGGCTACATCTACTCGCATCCAGCAAATCCACGGGTCATCGACTCGCGTGATATTCTGCGGGCCCATCTTGGCGGGAGCCCGGAAGAGGTGCCCGCGCTTTATGAAGAGGCATCACCAACGAGCCACGTCTCTCGCGACGTCCCGCCAACGTTGCTGATACATGGCGGGCGCGACGAACTGTTTCCCTGGGCACTGAGCGAGTTGTTGGACTCTCGATTGTCAGAGGCGGGGGCGAGCCACTATTTCCTTCGGCTCCCGTGGGCGACACATGGATGCGATTTCAATTTCAGCGGCCCATCCGGCCAAATCAGCACCTACGCAATCGAGCGCTTCATCGCGTCCGTAACGAAGTAAACGAATAAGATGTCGGTGCCTTTTAGCGCACGCGGCCAGCATTTCTGCTGGCCGCGTCAGTTGCTGCTTTTTTAGCTGAGTCTCACGGTCGCAATTGCTATGGTGTGCCCGCAGCCGCCTCAGTCCGCGCACCGCCGTTGATAAACGTCGTCATGTCTTTGTGCAGCTTCTCTCGTGATTTCTTCTCGATATACATCATGTGTCCGGCTTCATAGTAGGTGAAGGTCACGTTCTTCCGGATCGCAGGCTCCAGACTCATGTGAGAAATCGTATGTTCGATGCCATTAAAGGGCGTGGCTACATCGTAATAACCGCAGATCACAAGAAGCTTTAGCGAGCTTTGCTGCGTCATGGCTGAACGCAATGACTCTGCGGGTGCTCCAGGCTGGCCCTGATCCCACGGCTGAACCCGCGCGCTCAGCGTGTAATACATCTCGGTGTTCCACTTCAGGTCGCGGCGAACGTAATCCTGAAACATCGCGACATACGCGCCATCGTAGGAGGCAAGGCTCGAGTCATACTCGTAGCGCTCACCGGCGGCATCCGCATCAAGTCCCAGAAACCGCGAGTCTATGCGACCGACCGTCTGACGCTTGTCCCTTAACAGCTCTTTAAACCAGCGTTGCGGACTGACCCGCAGATTGGTCTGCTCGACGTACCTTGGGGAGAGCCCGGTGAATCGGGCGAGACTCTTGACGACCTTCTGGTATTCGGCGGGTGAGATATCGTCTCCCTTTTCGAGCGCCGCCGCATACTCTCCATGCACAAACTGACGCGCCTGTTGAGCCACTTCCGTGATCGTCAGTTTCTGAAGATCGGGCGGAAGCACCTTGTGATACCAGGCCGAGACGATCAAGGTTGGCAGGAAGAAGATCGTTCGGTCGTCATCCCCCCAATTGCCAAACCCTACCGATGACAACAGCGCGATCCCGTTCAGATAGATCTGATGCCGTCGCTGCAGGACACTCGAGAGCTGTGCCGAGCGTGTTGTGCCATAGCTTTCACCGATGAGAAATTTTGGCGAGGCCCAGCGTTCGTTGCGTGTCAGGTACTGATAGATGAAGTCAGCGAAGAACGTCGCGTCCTGGACAATGCCGTAAAACTGCGCCGTATTCTCGCCGGGCGCGGGCCGGCTATAGCCCGTCGAGATCGCATCGACAAACACGAGGTCGGTGCTGTCAAGAAACGAATCTCCATTCTCCACGGTCGAATAGGGTGCCGGCATCCCAAACCCGTCATCGGTCAAGACGATGCGTCTTGGCCCGAGTCCCATGTGAGTGTAGGACGACGCCGAGCCCGGACCGCCATTGTAGACAAACGATACTGGCCGCTTCGAAACGTCGCTGACGCCATCCTTGGTGTAGCCAACAAAGAAGAAGGTGGCTTTCGGCGTGCCGTCATCAGCCTTGATGACATATGTCGCAGCCGTCGCGGTGTAACTTATTTGCTGTCCGCCGATGCGAGCGCTGTGCTTGGTGATTGAACTCTTCTCCTCAGGAGCCGGCCCACGTCGTTGAGCTTGATCAGCCGGTGGGGTTTGAGTTGCCGGCTGTTGTGGTTGCTGTTCTGGAAAACGCCCGGAACGCTGGGGATTACCTTGTGCGAGTGATACACAGACGGTCAGGAGCAGGGTGATTCCGGTTGCAACGAAACGACTCATTTGTCATCTCTCCTTATTCGAGTCAGATTTGGGTGAGCCGCTTCGGAGGCGAATCTCTCGTTCGCTCGCAGCGGCAGACCGAAATGCTGCTTAGCGTGAGACTGCAGCTAATGCGGAAGGAGATCGTATCACACGGCACTCACAGAGAAAATATTGAACGAGAACCGACGGCGGCAGGAACAGTTGAAAAGCCGAATTCCAAGCTCACCCCCAGAATGATAGGATATCGGTCGTCAGTCGCTCTGCTGCGACCGACGAGCTTTCGTGTCGCGAGCTGGACAGCAGTTGCGCGACACCCGCGATTTGCGGCAGCGCCTTGCCAGTGGCTGGATTTGAGTATCAAATCATTCCCCGGAGGATCGATTCCATGAGTCTCGCTTTCACCCTTTCCGTTCTCTCTCTTCTTTCGCCGCAGGCCGTCGCGCCCGCGCCACTTCCACCACTAACGGCAGAGCAACAGATAGCAAGTGCGATTCTCGCGGCTCCAGAAGAGCGCCGCGCTGGCGCCGCCGTCCTTGGCTACGACGCTCAAGGCAAGGTCGTCGAGTTGCGCAAAGGCAGCAACGATCTGATCTGCCTCGCGGACAAACCCGGAGATGCCAGATTCAGCGTCGCCTGCTATCACAAGGATCTTGAGCCGTACATGGCTCGCGGGCGCGAGCTTGAGCTGCAGGGTATCGCCGGGGGCGAACGTAACGAGAAGTATCGTTGGAAAGAGGTCAAGGAAGGCACGCTCAAGATGTCGCGTGAGCCTCGGATGATGTATGTCGTCACGGGCAAGGGTTTCGACGCGGTGACTGGTACCGTGACAAACTCGTCAATCCGGTGGGTCCTCTATTGGCCCTTTGCGACGGGGGAGAGCACTGGACTATCGACAAAATCGAAGAGAGGTGAGCCGTGGCTGATGGACGCCGGCACACCGGGCGCGCACGTCATGATCAGCCCACCGGGCAACTAACCCATAGTCGATGGCTCTCCTTTCCGGGCAATCTCATTGGGAAGCTGATCCCGAGGGAACCTCGCTACTCGCCCTGACCATCGGCGATCCAGGTCAGCCTCAGCTCGAGGCCTGATTGAGAAAATGGGCGTTCCAGGCTTCCTGAAAAAGGATGTACGCGAGCTGTCCTCCGGGCACCTCCCCGGGCGCGCGAATCTCAGAGGGCCTTCAGCCAGATGTTGCGGAATTGCACCTTCATGGGCGCCCCGACATGCATCTGGAATCCGATCAACCCGGACATCGATCTGTTCATCTCATCGTCATCAACAACCTGAGACATCAACTGGTCGTTGAGAATGTGAACCAAAATATTGCCGCGCGCGATGATGTGAACGCGATTCCAGTCGGCGGCCTTGATCGTCCGTCGGAGTTCCTCAGAATTCGCCAGGGACGCGATCACTTGCTTCCTGCCCGGCAGGAGATGCGTCATCTGACCTCGCAATGCCAGAAATCCACGTCCACGCTCCTCGTACAATTGGCCAGTGTAGGCATTCTGAAAATCGATGTCTGCCTGGTACCCTTTGAGAACCCATTTAGCAACCGCGGGCAGCTCCACGCTGCGGTACTGAATGCCGCTGTTGGTCGAGCTGATCCGATATTCCACCTTGAGCTCGAAGTCCGAAGGCCGTCCACCGCGCCAGATGACGAAGGTGTTCACCTTTAGCGGATTGGCGATCGTGCTCTCACCAACGAGTTCGCCGTTTTCGACGCGCCAGAAGCCGGGATCGCCATCCCATCCATTGAGGGTCTTACCGTCGAAGATCTGCAGGAATCCGGCGCGGTCATCGGCGACGATGGGCTCGATACCGGTTCCTCGCGGCGCGTTCTGACCCGACGCGTGCAGTGCGTATCCAACCCGTCGAGCGGACCCCGACACGATCATCAGAATAATGATCAATATAGCCATCAAAGCCAGGATGGGTCTTCTCACTTGGTCGCCCTCTTTCTCTCGGAGAGTCTGGTGCTCAATCGGCTGACGCACTTACCGTGCGAGTGCCTGCGTGATCGCCTTCTCAGCCACCCGCGCCATGACCGTGTATCCCTCGTCATTGGGCAGCAGCCCATCGTTGGTGAATTCTTTTTTGAGGTTACGCCCATCTGCGAGAACTGAGTAGTAGTCGAGATACACGGAACCGCTTTCGGCTGCATACTCCCTGATCCAGCCATTGATACCGATGATCTTCCCGTGGGGTCTGGCGAGAGTCTGCTTTGTATAACAGTCGCATACCGGGGTCACCGAAGCGAGCACGACGCGAATGCCATTGACCTTTGCCAGCTCGACCATCGACATGATGTTCTCCGCCATCAGTCCCTGAGTGATCGGGCCGGTCAGACTGGCGAGGTCGTTCGTTCCAGCCAGAATGACTACCACCCGCGGCTTGAGCAGGATCACGTCCTGTCGAAACCGCACTAGCATCTGTGGTGTCGTCTGCCCCTTGATGCCTCGGTTGAGAAAGGGCTTTTCAGGAAAGAAGCGCGCGTCACCGAGCTTCCAGTTCTCTGTGATGTCATCTCCAAGAAACACGACACGGTCGGTCGACGCCGCTGGCCTGGCAATCTCGGTGTTCTCGCTGCCGTAGCGGGTAAGGCCCGCCCAATCAACCAGCAGGTGATGCTGTGCTTCTAGACGTCGCTCGAGCGAGGTAGTCAGCGCGCCACAATCAGGGCGCGTTTGAGCCGCCGTCAGGAGGCAGCATAGCAGT
>JBDTUW010000323.1:0-5531 GCA_040007555.1 Acidobacteriota bacterium
CCTGACACCGGTGAGGCTCTCCATGGGGGGAACTTTTACGGTGGGCACTCGTGTTTTGTCGCGGACGCCCTGAAGAACGCCATCGCGAATATCGCCGACCTGCTTGATCGACAACTCGCGCTATTGTGCAGTCCCGTGACGAACAACGGGCTCCCCGAGAACCTGGTTGGGCGGATGGACGATGATCGTGCCGCCCATCATGGATTCAAGGCGATGCAGATTGCCGCCTCTTCGCTCGCGGCTGAGGCACTCAAGCTGACCATGCCTGCGAGTGTCTTTAGTCGGAGCACCGAAAGCCATAATCAGGACAAGGTGAGCATGGGGACGATCGCCGCTCGTGATTGTCTGCGCATCCTCGAACTGACGGAAACCGTCGCGGCGATCTGCACGCTGGCAGTCTGCCAGGCAGTTGATCTGCGCAAGAACGTTGGCTGCCACAGCAGGGCGCTTGCGATGACCGCTGCAATCCGCGAGCGGGTTCCATTCAATGATCGCGACCGTCGGCAGGACGTGGACATTGCTGAAGTCCTGAGGATGATCGCAAGTGACTCTTTGCCGATTGGAACCATCGATCTTCAGTAGAAGTGTGAATTGTCGTGAACGAATCAGTTAGTTTTTGAATGACGCGCGTCATCGGCATCAGACACTGTGTTATACTTTGATTCTCTCAAGCTTTTTTCGACTGGAATTGAGTTGCGTAACGATTACACTTTTCCGCCCCGTCTCTCTTTTGGCAATGGAGCAGGAGTTAAGGAGGTCTCTGATGTTCGAGTCGTGGATGAAGATGATTGAGGTGATCGGGAACATGATGGCAGGCGCAGTTGAAGCCGCAGGCTCACTGATGCAGCACACCGCTGCAACCGCGGCCTCTGCCATGCAGCAGCATGCGAAGGGTGGCGACACAGTGGCCGGCCCCTGGGGCGGTGTCGTCGGCGGGACGATGGGCCTCATGCTCGGTTCTGCGCTCGGTGTCTGGACCGGCAGTGGGATGCTCACAGGCACGGTCCCTGCCGACGTTGCGCAGGAGGTGATCGACGAGGTTTCAGGGGACAATGCAGGGGATGATGATGGCGGCTCGGAGTCAGAAGATGGGTCGCATGCTCATAAGCCACACAAGGCACCCCGGCACAAGAAGTAATAATTGCGCGATGTGTGATTGAGGGAAGTCCGAACTTCCCTCTCGCACTCGATCCGTGGAAGCGCCTTTCGGCTCAACATCCGGGCGGCATCTCAATCTGGCACACTACGCAATCCGCCAGCAGACAATGTGACAAAAGGCAGCACGCCTCACCAGACAAGCCGTGAGATCGAGTGAGGCTTCTGCAGCAAGGTGACGGTCGTGTCAGGCATAGATTTGAGCCTCTCTGCGGAAAGTCCTGCCAGGTCTCCAGGCAAAACCCCACTCCACGCTCCCACGACAAATCGTCCGGTAGTCATCGATACCAGCCGTTATCGTAAAGTCCAACGATTTTTCGTTAGAGTGGCTCTACACTTTGTCTGGTGGGATCTCATTCTCAACCGCCGTGGATTGAAACGTTTTCGCACCCCATACCTTCCCCGATGGCAAAAGCTCGCGCGTGAGTATCGCCAACTCGCCCTTGAATTGGGCGGAGTTCTCATCAAGCTCGGCCAGTTTCTCAGTACTCGGGTCGATATTCTGCCGCCGGAAATCACCGGTGAGTTGGGCGAGTTACAGGACGCGGTTCCACCCGTCCCCGTGGCTGAAGTGATCGCGCAGATCGAGGCGGACTTCGGTCGGCCTCTCGACGAACTATTCGCATGGTTCGATCCCGTTGCGATCGGAGCTGCGTCGGTAGCGCAGGCGCACAAGGCTCGACTCATTACCGGCGAATCTGTCGCGGTCAAAGTCCTCAGACCCGGCATCGTCACCGTCGTCGAGACGGACCTCAAGGTGATTGGCAAGTTCATCAAGCGCATCAAGCACTACAAGCCAATCCGCCGCTTTGTCGATCTCGAGCGATTGGCGATCGAGTTCACCACGGTTACGGCGCGCGAGCTCGATCTCGTCGTTGAGGCGGAAAGCGCTGAGCGGTTCGCACGCGACTTTGCCGACGATCCCGCGGTCTACGTGCCACGCATCTACTGGGAGTTCACCGCTCCCCATACGTTGACGATGGAGGATGTCAGCTACATCAAGATAGACGATCGGGTGTCGATCGACGCAGCCGGGATCAGCCGCACTGAGATCGTCGAGAAGCTATTTGATATCTATCAGGAACAGATAGTTGTCACTCATTTCGTTCACGCCGATCCCCATGCCGGCAACCTCTTTGTCAGACCGCTGCCTCACCCTGATGAGATGCTTCGCTATGGCCCTGATTTCAAGTTCAAACCAGGAGCGGTTGTTCCCTACTACCCCGACCGGCCATTTCAGATTGTCTTCGTCGATTTTGGGATGGCCGTCGCCATTCCAAAGCGTCTTTGGGTTTCGCTGCGAAACTACATCGTCGGCATCGGGACGGAAGATGCTCATCTGATCGTCGAGTCGTATCGCGAAGGGGGTATACTGCTTGGAGACAGCGACCTCAAGCAGATCGAGGAGTTTACGGCAGCCCTGCTCGAGAAATTCTCCGGTTCTCTGCTCGGACAAATGAAGGACGTTGATCTTCGGGCCTATGCAGATCTCTACGGCGAGTATCAGTCTCTTCTTTATGATTCTCCCTTCCAGTTTCAATCCGACCTGCTTTTTGTCATGCGGGCGCTGGGGATCCTCTCGGGATTAGCAACGGAGCTCGCGCCGGAGTTCGATCCTTTCGCCCGCGTCAAGCCCTTTGCACAACGGCTGATTCAGGAGGAATGGCAACCGCGTTTCGATGAAATCGGCAAAGTCGGCCCACGATTTCTCCGTCTTCCAAAGAGTCTTTTTGATGTGCTCGATCAGGCTCAGCGGGGACAGCTCGCTGTCCAGACCCACCTTCCTCCCGATGCACGCCGGATTATTGATCAGCTGCAACGCTCGATCAGTCGGCTGACACTGATGGTTGGGGCAGTCGGCCTGCTCCTGGTCGGAACGATCTGGCATGTGGGGGCAATGATCGCGGCGACAACCGCGCAGGATACCGTGCCACCTGATCGTTTCGGTCTTTGGATGATGGGTGCGGGAGGCGTCATTTTCCTCATCAGCTTGCTCAAAGCGCGGGCCCGTTGACCCGAACGGTCAGGTCAGTTACGCGGAATCGCGAAATCCCCCAATGAAACCATCTAAACGGCGCGTACTTTTTGTCGGGGAAGCTGTCACGCTGTCGCATGTGGCGCGGCCCGTGGTCCTCGCTCGCGCGCTCGATCGCGAACGTTACGACGTCACTCTTGCGTGTGACCCACGCTATGGATCGCTACTCCAGGACCTGCCATTCCCGCTGATTCCCTTGAAATCGGCCGTGCCCCAGGACCGGTTACTCGAGGCGCTCAATGGTAGGCAGCCACTCTTTGATGTCGGCACCCTCGACGCCTATGTTCAGGAAGACCTTCGGCTCATCAAAGAGCATACGCCAGACATCGTTGTCGGCGACATGAGACAGTCGCTGGCGATCAGCGGCAAGCTGGCGGGCGTGACGTATCTGAACATCATCAACGCGCAATGGAGCCCGTACTCGAGTGCCGAACTGGAGCTGCCTGACAATCCACTCGCACCCTTTCTTGGAGAGGCCCTCGCCCAGTTCGCGCAGCGAATGGCAGCGCCGCTTGGATTCGCACCACATACAATCCCTCTCAACGTGGTCAGCCTGAAATACGGATTGCCAGCAACGGGCCTGGATATTAAGCAGGCTTTCAGCCTCGGCGACTACGTCGCATATCCCGACATCCCGGAGATTCTCCCGACGTCCGGACTCCCGGCAACACACTCCTATCTCGGTCCCATTCTCTGGTCTCCAAAGGTGCCTCTTCCAGGCTGGTGGCAGTCGGTGCCTGAGGATCGGTCGATCGTCTATGTGAATCTCGGCAGTTCCGGACAGCACGACCTTCTTTCGGTAGTACTCGAGGCACTTGCGCCACTTCCGATCTCGGTCATGGCTGCGACCGCGGGCAAGACACACGTATCAACGGCTCCGGCGAACTGCCACCTGACAGACTTCCTTCCTGGAGATGAAGCGGGCGCCCGCGCGCAACTGGTGATCTGCAATGGCGGGAATATGTCCGGACAGCAGGCACTTGCTGCGGGCGCGCCAATTCTTGGCGTCGTCAGCAACGTTGACCAGATGGCGTTTGCGCGCGCAGTGAGTCGCACAGGAGCCGGCGAAGTTCTACGTGAACGCGAAGTCAATGCCCCGGTACTTCGGCGTGTCGTCTGGCGTATGCTCGCGGAGCAGAAGTATCGAGACGCGGCACGACGCCTCGCATCGCGCTATGCGGAGACGAATTCCGCATCCAGATTCCGCGATCTGATCGATCGTATTTTCAATGTACCCGCTGACGGGCATCTGCGGCAATGAATCCTCAGGTCAGCGGATCCGCATCGTGAAACTGAACGTGAACGAGAGAATCCTCATCACTGGCGGCGCTGGATTCATTGGCTCTCGGACTGCCAACGAGCTGTCACGAGCCGGATACGACGTGAGGGTGCTGGACAACCTCGATCCGCAGGTGCACCTGGAGGGCACCGGGACGCCGCTGCTCCTCGATGAGGATATCGAGTTTGTTTGCGGAGACATCAGGGACGCAGATGCTGTGGCTCGCGCTCTCGAGGGAATCGATGTTGTCTATCACTTCGCCGCACTGACTGGCGTAACCCAGTCAATGTTTGAGGTGGAGCGATACATCGACGTCAACGTCAGAGGGACGGCCACCCTCTGGGATGTCATCATCAATCGAAATGTACCCCTCCAGAGGTTCATACTCGCCTCGTCTCGCGCCGTTTACGGCGAGGGCGCCTATCACTGCGTTTGGTGCGCCGGCGTGGTATTTCCCGAGACCAGAAACCTTGATAGGCTTTCCCACGCCCAATGGGAAACGATCTGCCCTCAATGCGGGCAGACTGCCGATCCGGTTCCAACACGCGAGGACAAGCCGCTCCGCCCGCTTTCTGTCTACGCGCAGTCGAAACTCTTTCAAGAGCAGATCTGCCGATCGTTGGCAGTTAGCCGCGAGATTCCCGTGGTCATCCTTCGCTATTTCAATGTCTACGGCCCACACCAGTCGCTGACGAACCCATACACGGGCATCGCCGCGACCTTCTGCTCGCGCGTGCTGGCAAAGAACTCGATTCCCTTGTATGAAGATGGTCTCGCAATTCGCGATTTCGTGCATATCAACGATGTCGTGACAGCGAACCGACTGGCCCTTGTCGGTGGCGAGAAGGAGATTGCCGTCAATATTGGCTCTGGATCGAAGGCAAGCATCCTTGATCTTGCCGGAATGATCTGTGACGTCCTGGGCTCCCCGGGAAACTGGGAGATCACGGGTCAGTATCGATTGGGCGACGTACGCAGCTGCTACGCGGACACAAGAGCCGCACTTCGCGAACTCCATTTCTGGCCACGGGTCGAACTTCGAGAGGGTTTGACCGATCTGGT